>JAZOTB010000026.1:0-44194 GCA_045657405.1 Candidatus Enterousia sp. | reverse complement strand
AAAAAAACACCGCCGTCGCCGGCGGTATTTCCGAGTGTCCCGAAAGGAAGGAAAGGAGAAAAAGAAATTGGACACTCTAAACTAAATCTTGGGGCCCAGAGTCCAGAGGAGAGAGAATGTAGGAGGGAGTCTGAACCTCTGGTCCCCACAGATGTTTCCATCTGGTCATTGGGTTTTATCCCTTTGACGAATTAGAATATAGTACACAAAAAACGATTCGTCAAGTGTTTTGTCAAAATTTTTTTTTGTATTCTTTTTTTAGGCGTTTTTGTTCATGGATTCCTAGGAAATGGTACTTGTTGTAACCCTTGGATTTCTGGAATAAAATCAATGTGTACTAGATTAAAAAAATAAATTCTAGTTTGTAAAAAAAAGAAGGGAGAAAAATATGACACATGATGATGTCTGGCATGCAATAGAAAAATTTGCAACAGAACATGGTATGTCTTGTTCTGGATTGGCAAAGTGTAGCGGACTGGATCCAACAACGTTTAATAAAAGTAAAAGATGGTCCAAAGAAGGCCAACCAAGATGGCCATCTACAAACAGTATTTCAAAAATTTTGTCTTCTACGGGTGCAAAAATACAAGACTTTACTAAGTTCATAGATTCAACACCCAATATAGAACGACAATAAAAATGTGCAACGGGGGGAATCAGACCCCCTTTTTTATTGGACAAATCTGTGTCTATGATGTAACCTGTATATATGTTAACAGGTGTTCGTATTTATTCATCAGATGCTATATGGAAACAAATATTGGCTGAATTCGGGGCAACTGTCTTGGATGCGCCATCTGTAACAGCTGTTGATTTTGATAAACTTGGTATAAAAAAAACTATCAGTCCCCTAGAATTAAAAGAATTTATACTGAACGAAACAGATAATACCGAAATATTAAAGCAAATATTTGGAAAAAATATGGCTTTGTCACAAATTCAAGAGCATATTGTCGTAATGCTATTCAAATCTGGTGGAATGAATTTAACAGAATTAAAAAGTGCGCTGGGATACGCACCAGATGTGGCAACACATGCAGTGGATGCTGCTATGTCCGGATTGCGCCGCATGTTCGGACGTGATTTTATAACAAATGATAATGGGGTGTACAAAATTGGCAAACTATAAATTGATATCGTTTGATAAAATCCCCAGCACCCAAGACTATGCGCTTGAATTAATAAGCGCAGGACGCGCAACTGATAAAACTGCTGTGATGGCGGCCGCACAGTCGGCTGGGCGGGGCAGATATCGCAGGAACTGGGTGTCGCATCATGGTAATCTGTATATCAGTTTTATATTTGAAGCACCAGAACGTGATTCGCGCTTGTCATATGCGATTGCAGTTGCAGTGGCAGAAACAATCGCATCATTTGGGGCGCACCCCGAAATCAAATGGCCAAATGATATCTTGGTAGAAGGTAAAAAAATCGCAGGAATCTTGATTGAATATTCAGGGCGATTTGTTGTCGTCGGAATTGGTATAAATATAAACTCTAATCCCACGGTTGATAAATATAAAACAACAAAACTGGATAATTATGCAGAAACACCTATGCGTGAATTGCTGAACCGATTAATGCGAAATATTGATAAGTGGCGTAATGCTGATTTTAGGGCTGTACGAAACAGATGGACAGAACTTGCGGCATGTATTAACAAGCAGGTTAAGTATCAAGGTGAAATCGCTGAATTAATCGGAATTAATGAAAATGGTGCGCTGGTTTTGCGTCGTAATTCACAATATTTGCTGGTCTATGGTGATGAAATAAATATATAAAAAGACCGGAAAACTGCGCTTTTTGAAATATGTGCTTGACTTTGTTATGATTTTGTGATAATATACTATGCATAAACAGTACAAATTGTGTCCACACTTTTGGTGTGGTTTTTTTATTCCCTGTGTGTTCGCACAGGGATTTTTTTTACAAAAAGGTAAACAAGACATGCAATTAACATTGATAAAAAATCCAGATGTATCTGCATCTTTGGCATACAAAGTCGCGCGTGTAGTATATGCTGAAACCAAGGCAATATCTTTGACAGTGGTAGAAGCAATGACATCAATGATTAAAAATATCTCGGATAAAAATGGTATTGATATCGCAACTGTTATCACAGATAAGGAAATATTTGATGTGCTGGATGAAAAATCAGATAGATTTCAAGAATTAAATGTACATGCCAGTAATCGGAATTTTCAAATGTGTCTGCGTGTGGCACAACGAATGCTGATGGGCGGATTGGATGATACATGCTGGGGGGCAACAAAATTTCATCGGGCAGATGATTTGCCACAATGGGCAATTGCACGTGGATATATCGCAGACATAGATGGATTTTTGTTCTATCTATAAATTATGGCAGGTGAAAATGCAAAAGTTCTTTAAGGGTGGATATTTGTCAGGATATCGTACCTATATAATCTCGGGCGTTGGTATAATATCTGCTATTGCAACTTATTTGGTTGGCGATACGGATGTCTTTACCATGATGCAAACAATATTTACATTGGGCGGAATTTATTTCTTGCGTAAATCAAATGAAACAAAAGGAAAAAAATAATGGATAATATACCAGAAAAATTTCTGAACGAAGATGGAACGTTAAATTCTGATTCTTTGATAAAATCTTATACAGAATTAGAAAAGAAAATAGGAACAATGATTTCAGTGCCAACAGAAAATTCAGATGATGATGTAAAAAGAAAATTTCATCGTGCAATCGGTGTGCCAGAAAATGCATCTGAATATCCAAAAAATGATTTGTATGACGATGATAATTTACGTGAACAATTTTTGCAAATTGGATTAACGAAAACACAAGTGGAAAAAATTTATGATATTGCAAATGATTTTTTAACACCATTAATTGCCGATTTATTTTCTGTAAAAAATGAAAGTAATGAAATAAATAAATTAAAAAATTATTTCGGTGGAACAGAAAAAATGAAAGATGCATTAAATGCAATTAATACATTCGGAGAAAACTTTTTGCCAAAAGATGCGTTTAATGAATTGTGCTCTACAGCCCAAGGAATACAAAGTGTACACAAGATGATGCAATCAATGGAACCTGATGTAAAAACAGATAAAAATGAAACACAAAATTTAACAGATTCTGATTTACGACGAATGATGCGTGATCCAAAATATTGGCGTGATAATGATACAGAATATATTAGAAAAATTGAAAATGGTTTTAAAAAATTATATTCGTAATATATGATTTTTTTACTTTTCTTCTTTACTATGTTTTGTGTTTAATATAAAATATAAAACAAGAACAAAAAAAGTTTGTTCTATCTTCAACAAAAATAGGAGAGAAGAAATGCGTTTCTTTTTCAAGAAAAAAGTAGCAGAAAAAACAGCTGCAAAACCAGTTGCAAAAAAAGCGCCTGCAAAAAAAACAGCTGCGAAACCAGTTGCTAAAAAAGCACCTGCAAAAAAACCAGCTGCAAAACCAGTTGCAAAAAAAGCACCTGCAAAAAAACCAGCTGCAAAACCAGTTGCAAAACCTGTTGCAAAAAAAGCACCTGCAAAAAAAGTAGCTGTAAAACCAGTTGCAAAAAAAGCACCTGCAAAAAAACCAGCTGCAAAACCAGTTGCTAAAAAAGCATGTGCAAAAAAAGTAGCTGCAAAGCCAGTTGCAAAAAAAGCATGTGCAAAAAAGAAATAATAAATTCCCTGCGTTTGTAGGGTTTTTGTATTTAATATAAAGGTCTGTGTTTTCACAGACCTTTTTTTCAAAAAAGTATCAGTTAGATTTTGTGCACAGTCTAACTGATATTTTTTATGGATAATCTGCATTTTGCAGACCCAAAAATTTTTGTTTTCTGGCGCATTATTTGCATAACCAAAACACAAAATCTGATACGTAAAAAATTTACATAAATTTTAATTTTTAACAAAAGGATTTTTGTATGTCTATTTCAATAGATAATGTTTTTGTAAAACAATTTGAAGCTGATGTGCATTTAGCATATCAACAAATGGGTACAAAATTGCGCTCAACTGTACGCAGTAAATCAGGTGTTGTTGGCGCATCAACTACGTTCCAAAAAGTTGGTCGTGGTACTGCCAGTACAAAATCGCGTCATGGTATTGTGCCTGTAATGAATTTGAATCATGAACCTGTAGAATGCTTGTTACAAGATTATTATGCGGGTGACTGGGTTGATGCATTGGATGAATTAAAAACAAATGTTGATGAACGTCGTGTTGTTGCATCTGCAGGCGCATATGCGTTGGGACGTAAAACAGACGAATTGATTGTCAATGCAATGAATACAGCAACTGTAAATGTTGGTGATTATACAACTGGCTTAACCAAAGATTTGATTTTGTCTGCAGTAGAAGTTTTGAACACAAATGATGTTCCAGATGATGGCCGTCGTTTCGCAGTCGTTGGTGTTCACCAATGGAATGAACTGTTGTCTATGGAAGAATTTGTTTCTGCTGATTATGTAGGCAAAGAAACACCTTTGATTAATGGTTGCGAAGCACGTAAATGGTTAGGTATAACATGGGTTCTGTATAACGGTTTGCCTGTATCTGATACAAAACGTGATTGCTTTATCTATCATGCATCCAGCATTGGTCATGCATGCGGACAAGAAGTAAAAACAGATATCTCTTGGCATGGTGAACGTGCAGCTCACTTTATCAGCAACAGTATGTCCCAAGGTGCAGTTTTAATTGATGGTGATGGCATCGTACGTGTTAAATGTGCTGATGCACAGTCTGCATAAATTAAAAACACAATAAAAATCAAAAAATAAAAAAAGGAAAAAACATGGCATTTCAAAATAAAAACTTGTCAGTTATTGCGTATGCAAATGGATTTACATTGTGGCATTACAGTGCAGATGAAACATTATCAACAATCACTGCAAATGGATATTTTAATAATGTTAAAACATTGATGAATATTGGTGATATTATTATCATTAACGCATCTGATAATACTGCAATTAAAAAAATAAATATTACAGAATTAAATGTAACCACAGTTGCATTGGCATAATATACTTTTATATCTTGTGCAGACCGGTATTAATACCGGTCTGTTATTTTATAAACATAATAAAGGGGTAAAAATATGCTTACGAAAATAGACTTGTGTTCTATGGCGTTATTAAAGTTAGGGGAATCCCCAATACAATCTTTGACGGATGATTCTGCACCTGCAAAACTGTCTCGTACATTGTTTGATACAATCGTTGATTCTTTGTTAGCGTTACATCCATGGAGTTTTGCGAAACAACAGATTGATTTAACAAAAAATACAGACGATAATTTTTTAATACCATCAAATGTTTTACGTGTCTTGAAATCACA
The DNA here is from genome assembly GCA_045657405.1 of Candidatus Enterousia sp. Lineage (GTDB taxonomy): Bacteria > Pseudomonadota > Alphaproteobacteria > Rs-D84 > Rs-D84 > Enterousia. The sequence goes on along the minus strand of JAZOTB010000026.1, from coordinate 38,854 downwards.
AGGAAGCATTGTTGGCGATAAAATTTTATCTACATCAGATAAAATTTCTATTGTTGCAATTGTTAAAACAGCACCCGAAAAGTTCCCAAGTTATTTTGCAGAACTGGTTGCAACTCGCTTAGCAATGGAATTTTGTATGCCTTTGCAGGGAAATCAAACTGCATTTCGTACATTGGTTGCACTGTATGAATCAGAATTACAAAATGCAAAATTCATAGACAGCACAATGTCTGGATGTGAATGTATTTCTGATTTTCCATTGGTAAATGTGCGGTTTTAATATGGGGGTAAATATGACAGAATTTATCAAAACACAAAATTCATTTGCACATGGTGAAGTGGCCCCAGAATTTTATGCGCGTGATGGAATTAATGGTTTGTCAAAACTAGAAAATATGGATGTCTTGGCCAGTGGTGCTTTATCACGAAGATGCGGTTTGACCAGTGTGGCACATTTACCAAGTGATGCAAGATTAGTGTCTTTTTCTGTGTCAGATGGCAACGAATATATTTTAGCATTGATGAATGAGCGTATTTATGTCTATCAAAATAATGTTCGTATAAAAGATATAATTTCACCTTGGAAATACGAAGATATAAAAAAACTTCAATACGCCCAGCGTTTTAGTACGATGATTTTTGTGCATCCAAACTATCCGCCGTATGTATTAGAAAAAACAGATTCTGGTTTTTCTTTGTCTAAATTTATTTTTGAAGGCAATACAAATTTAACCGCAAATTTACCATTTGTAAAATTTGATGATGCTGCAGACGTTTTAATTACAGTTACAACCAGTAACCAAGGAAATAACTATGCAACATTTACAACAAATAAAAATTTCTGGGTGCCAGAATCAGTGGGTGGCCGTTTGTTTTTGTTAAATAATCAATGGTTGATTACGGAATATATCAGTCCAACACAAATTATTGCATATATAAATGGTGTTTATACCAGACCAGAAGAACCTGTTGCGGATTGGTATGAATCTGCGTTCAGTAATCGTCGTGGATGGCCTTCTTGTATAACGTTTCATCAAAACAGACTAGTTTTTGCCGGAACACCCAGTTGGCCAAGTGGGGTATGGATGTCACAAGTTGGACACCACAGAAATTTTAACACAGGTACAGGTCTGGATGATGAAGCCATATTTGTTTCATTGTTATCCCAAGAACGCCAGCAAATTTGTACATTGGTCAGCAGTGATAATTTACAAATACTAACTAATTCTGGTGAATGGGCAATTTCTAATAAGCCGTTAACGCCATCGTCTGTTAATGTAAAACAACACACATCAGTTGGAACTTATATGTCGCGTTATCTGCCACCACAAAAAATAGAGGGGGCAACCGTATTTGTGTCAGCAAATGGTCGTGATATCCGCGAACTTAGTTTAGATGAACTGGGCGAGAAATACAACGCAAATGATTTATGTGCATTGGCTAAACATTTAATGCAAGATCCAGTTGATATGGCATATAACAGTACAACACGTCAATTATTTGTTGTCAAAGCAGATGGTAATTTGGCGGTTCTAAATCAAAATGCATCGCTTGGGATTTCTGCGTGGTCTGAATATAAAACCCAAGGGATTTTTTTATCTGTTTCAGTATCTGACGAAAAAACATATGTTGTTGTTCAACGTAATAATAATATATATCTAGAAAGATTTGACAAGGATGCAATGTTTGATGCAGAACAATATGGTTTTGCGTTTACTGCTGCTGGATTGCCTTTGCGAAATTCTAAACACAATGCATCTCGCATCAAAGTGCGTAAGATTTCAGCACGTGTGATTGATACAAAATCTATATCTATTAATCATCATCGTATAACACTGCCAAATGAAGTGTACGAGATATCTAGTAAAGGATTCAGCGGTGATGTGTCTATAAATTTATTAGGCACAACACATAATGCAATCCAACCACTGTGGAAAATACATGGTTCAGAACCTTATGCAGTATCTGTTTTATCTGTAACTGCATATGGTTGGTACATCGTATAAAAATAAAAAAAAGGATAATAAATGGGACAAATTGTATCTGATGTAACAGAATTATTAGATTATAAAGATGCTAAAAAAAATGCAAATTCACAACGCAAGGAAATACTGGAACAAATAGCCAGAGATGATGCAGAAAAAACTAATCTGATAAAGAAAGCCTTGGCAACACAACGCGCTAAGTTTGGTGCGTCTGGAATGTCGGGCGGCATAACCGAAGGGGCTGTTTTGAAACGGTTGAAATCAGAAGTTGCTGCGCCATATGAAGAAAAAAAGCGAAATAATTTAACAAAATTAAAAAATACAAATGCAAAAAAACCAAACTTGTTAAAGTCTTTGTTGTCCAGAATTGACGATTTGGTTGGATAATTTTTAATCTAATCAAAAAAAGGGGAATATATGTATAAAATATCTTATGTTGCTGATGGAACAACAACGGAATTTGCGTTTTCTTTTCCGTTTTTTCAAACTGCTGATGTTCGTGTTGCCATTGATAAAATCATTGATTGTGAAAATCAGAATTTTTCAGTTGTGGCAAATGATGATTTTACAGGCGGAAATATCGTTTTTGATGAGGCACCACCCGCTGATACAAAAATAGATATTTTTCGGAAAATATCTTTGTCACGAATTATTGATTATCAACCAACAAAAACAATAGACCCAGAAGATTTGAATTCTGATTTTAATTTCTTGTTGAACGCATTTCAAGATTTACAAAACATAGATTTTGATTTGTCGGAATGGATGAATATACACGATGACATAAAACAATTAATGGAATACACATTGCAGGTAATAAATGATAAATTATCTGGCGGTTCAGTATTAGGGTTATATCGTAATTTATTAACTGTTTTGCAAAACGCATTACCAGTGTTGGTAAATGATTATGGGTACATAACAGAACCAGCAATAAATGAAAATAATGATGATTACGGAATTTTATAAATTCTTGGATGAATGGAATAAAATACTGGGACTAAAAACACCGGAACATCATCGTAAAATAATGCGATTCTTAGTGGATATATGGACACAAAATCCACATCGTGGATTGCTGATGGCATTTCGTCATTCTGGTAAATCTACGGTTGTTGGTGTGTTTGCTGCATGTGTATTATATTTACGCCCAGAAACCAGAATACTTATTTTGTCTGCGGAAAATACACTTGCTGCGCGTATGGTATCTCATATTCGGCATATATTAGAAAATCATACGTTCTGTACAGATATGATACCTGCTAATAAAAAAGAGTGGGCCACGGGTCGCATTACAATAAATAGACCTGTTGGTATTCGTGAACCATCGGTCATTTGTCAGGGAATATATGGGAATGTAACAGGTATGCGTGCAGATTTGATAATTTGTGATGATGTAGAAGTACCAAACACATCAAACACCACACAAAAACGCGAAAATTTGCGAGAACGCTTGCGAGAGTTGGATTTTATCTTATCGCCATCTGGAACAATGCTTTATATTGGTACACCGCACACATACGATACAATTTATCGTACAGGGACAGAAAATTAATTTAGACTGCTAATAAACGTACGCAGTTTTACCAATAATTCATTTCCTGCATGACCAAACATTGGCAAATATGTTTCGTATTCTGGCATGTCTGCTTGTACTTGGGCGCGGATGCGTTCTGTCAATGGTTTTGATATAACTTCGTTTGCGGACGACCACAGTCTGTAAGCATTAAAAGTATGGATGATTGTTTTCCATTTGTCCTGTAAATGTTTTTTATGCTGTATAATAGAATTTATTGTGCCAATCCATTGTTCGCCAAAATGCTTTACTATGTCCAAAGACGTAAAAGCATCAAGACCTTCTTGGTTTGGAACAAAGTTTTCAATACCGTGTTCCAATTCGGCCCATTGTTCTGTTGTAAGATTAACGGATGGAATTTCTTCTGCAACCATCATGCCGCCATATGGCAGTAATTCGCGCTCAATAGAATCCATTGGTGTTTTACCGCTACGCAGATTTTCAATATGCAACACCAGCATTTTACCGGTTGGTAAATCTTGGATTTCACGAATTACGTTATCATCCGCTTCGTCAACAAAAATTTGATTAACAGTGTCCCAGCCACCAACAATAACATGTGCTTGACGGTACAGGTTTAATAATTTTTGTGCGGTTGCACGTACTTTTGCTTTCATGATGGCCTCTCTCCTGTGGGCGTGATTATTCTGTAACAATCATGATGACCTTGTGCATAGCGCACCCAGTGATTTTTTCTTCTGGGGATGCAACATGTCCATATTGATTGCTTTTTGAATCTTGGCGTACGCTTACGATATGTGCAGTTGTTGTAGTTTCAGAATCCAATGTATCAAAATCTGCGCCAATACATACTGCCAAATCACCGACCTTTGCAGGTGTTAATGCGTCAACAAAAACATAAGACTTTTCTGGGATAAATCCACCTAAACGTTTTGTGTTTGGAATAACTGCATAAATACCTTTGCGGCCTTCTAGGGACATGGGTGCAACAATCATTGTTTCATCAGATTTCTTAAAGGCGATTGATTTACCAGATGGAGTACCGAAAACAGGAACTAGTTTTTTTCGTGCACTGTCATATAACTTAGCACCATAGACGCTGCCATGCATATCGATTCCAGATATTGGACTGCCAGGAATTAGAACAGATTTTACACGTTCTTTGACCTTGTTAATATGTTTATTTAATTCACCAGATTTATACAAATCTGCGATTTGTTTGAACATATCTTCTACGCCCATCGCAAACGATTTTGCCAAAGGTTCAATTTCGTTTTTGTAGATTTCGCGTTGTCCAACTTCTATTTTATGATAAACCGACAGTGTCATACCGGCATCTTTTGCAGCCTGTGCGATTGTTTTGCCTTTGATTTGTCGGATTTTGCGCAGACCACTACCAAATACTTTTAGACCATTGTCTTCGTTGTCTGTCATACGACGTTTGATTTCACTTTGCCATTGATTTGCAACATCATCAGATTCTTTGATAAATATGTCTGATAATTTGCAGCCCAATATACCACAGATGTTCAATAATTGCTTTTGATTAAGGCGACGAACACCTTTTTCAATTTTAGAAACAGCAGACAAAGACAAGCCAGTGCGACGCGCTAATTCTGTCATCTTCATACCGGCTGCCAAACGGATATTTCTTATGTTGTTTGGAAAAATGATTTCTTCTTGTGCCATGGCAAAACTCCTAAAATTTTATTTATTGACAAAATATTAGTCAATTTTTAAGAGTTGTGCAAGCAAAATCATACAAAGTTAAAAATCGTCTGGTATTTCATCTGGATTAATCGCAGTAGGCATTGTATCGGGATTTGGACCAAATGTAGATGCTGTAACTGTTGGGGCAGGTTGTGCAAATTCATTTTCGCCACGTGCTTGAAATTCATCCAGATTATCAAACAAACTATAATCGCCATAGAAAGCAGTTCTGACAGTTTCTGGACGACCATGACGGTTTTTCCCGATGATAATATCTGCCTTGCCGCGTGCGCGTTCCAGACGTTTTTGCCAACTTTCTACCATAGTGTTATTGGTTGTGTTTGACATTCTTTCTGATGGGTCACGATTTTGTAGATAGTATTCTTCACGGTATGTAAACATAACAAGGTCGGCATCCTGTTCAATAGAGCCAGATTCACGCAAGTCAGCTAATTGTGGTCGTTTATCGTCACGTTGTTCAACGCTTCGTGATAGCTGGGACAGTGCAATAACAGGTACGTCTAAATCCTTGGCTAACATTTTTAAGCCACGTGTAATTTCAGATATTTCTTGAACACGATTATCGCTTTTCTTGCCACCAGGTGATGTCATCAGCTGTAAATAGTCAATTACAATCAGTGCGATTCCACCATGCTTGCGTGCCAGTCTGCGTGCGCGTGTACGCATCATTGGTACAGACATACCTGGGGTGTCATCGATAAACAGTGGGATTTTACTGATTGCAGTTGAATACTGTGACATTTTCATAAAGTCTTCGTCTGTCAAATTTCCTTCACGCATGGCGGATGCAGGAACCTTGGATTGGGATGACAGAACACGTGCTGCTAATTGTGAGGCGGACATTTCAAGACTAAAAAATACAACAGCACCCTTGTACCCTGGGTTTGCATTACCGTATGCGATTGCATTTGCAGCATTAAACGCAATGTTCATCGCTAATGTTGTTTTGCCCATCGCAGGACGTCCCGCGATAATAATCAGGTCTGAATGGTGCAGGCCACTAATAGATTTGTCCAGTGCATCCAAACCAGTGGTTAAACCAGATAATTGTCCGTCTGCCTTGTATGCGATTTCTGCTTCTTTTAATGCGGCCTGTAATGCTGTTTCAATTGAAGATACTTCACGTTCCGAAGAACCTGTTGTTGCCATATCGAACAGTTTTTGTTCTGCAACCTCTATTTGACGTGATACAGGATTGTCCAAATCTTCTATGAATGCTTTGTTTGTGATGTCTTGACCCAATGCGATTAAGTCGCGTCGCATGGCATGTTCATATACGATTTTTGCATATTGTTCAACATTGACCACAGTTGCACCGGCACCAGACAGTTGGGTCAAATAGTCAACACCACCAACAGATTCCAATGTGCCTTGTTGATCCAGATAATTTTTTGCAGTGATAATATCAAAAGGTATTCCTGCTGAGAATTGACGTTCCGCCAATTTGAAAATTTCTTGATGCGCAGGGTGCGAAAAGTGTTCAGGTTTTAGGAATTCTGACACGCGTTCCAGTGCACGATTGTTCATTAAAACAGCTGCTAATACAGCTTGTTCAGCTTCCAAATTAGTTGGTAAAGTCTTAGGGGTAAAGTCCATGTCAAATTCCTTCTTTGGTTCAATAGTATATGAAAAAAATGCTTTTTCAACGCCTTTTTTATCAGGATATAAAATATTAAAAATTCCAATAGTAGATAATCTTGGAAATCCGGTATGGCCAGAACTTTTTTCAATTGAAAAAATAGAACAAATGCAAGCAGTTGTCGGTCCACGACATTTTTCTGCACAGATGATGTTGGAATTTATAGCGCCAGAACGTGCAAGGTTGGACCCAGGCGGTCTGCATTTTTACGATGATGAATTTGAAGTGCGTAATGCAAAAATTGGCGAAAATGTGATTTCTGGTTGGGTTTTATATTGGGACCCATCCACAGGGCGCAGCAAACGCGATGGCAGTGCGTGTGTGCTGATATATCGTGATGATAAAAACAAACGTATATTTATTCACGATATTTTATATCTGACAGTATCTGATGCGGAACAGTTTCCGTTATCGCGTCAGTGCGATATGGTGCTTGACTTTATGTATGCCAGAAATTTGAACAGAATAACAATAGAAACAAATGGAATTGGCGGCGGTATTCCAGAAATTATGCGTGATTGTGCATTACGTTGTGGACGAAATATATACGTAAATCGTATATCAAACAATCGTGCAAAATCAGACCGAATTTTGGCTGCAATTGAACCGGTATTAAGTACGGGGCGTCTGTACGCACATACAAGAATTCAGAAAACACCTTTGTTATCAGAAATGATAGGTTGGTCGCCTGTTGGATATGCTGGACACGATGATGGTCTGGATGCGGTTGCTGGTGCAATTGCGCAACAGCCAAATATTGTACGACCACTGGGGCATACAATCAAAACGTTTACAGCAAACACAAATTTCAAGATATGAAAATATTATAAACAAAAAAGGATAAAATATGCAAAATAACTTATTGCAACTTTATAAACGTGCAATTTCATTGCGAGAACCATGGATTAATCGTTGGGATGATGCGCGCAAATATACAATGCCGACATCTGATAGTGATTTAGCGACTTTATATGATGCGACGGCATCAGATGCTGCAGATAATTTGGCTGCATCCATTTACACATTGCTGACACCGCCAGAATCAATGTGGTTACAATTGGTCCCAGAAAGCGAATTGTCACCAGATGCAGATTATGCGACATCTGTATTGCGTGCACACTTGAATGATTCTAATTTCTATACGACAATACATCAGTGCTATATGGATTTAGTAACACTGGGAACCGCATGTCTGTTTATGGGACAAAATCCAATTGGTGCATCGTCTGCATTTAACTTTACTGCGATACCTGTATCAGATATTGCGATTTTACCAAACGCGATATTTCACACGACTTCAATGAGTGCAAACGAAGTTATGGAAAAATATCCAACATGGACACCGCCTGCAAGTTTGCGCGATTCAATCAAGAATGATCCAAGTTTGCAATTAAAACTGGTGCAAAGTCTGGTTGGAACAGAATTTACAGCATGGTTAGATGTTGGTGGTGATATTGAAAATAATATTGTGTCCCGTGGTACATTTGAAACAAATCCATATATCGTCTTTCGCTGGTCTGTTGCCAGTGGCGAACTGTATGGTCGCAGCCCGATTATGCGTGCATTACCAGATATAAAAACAGCAAACAAGGTCGTAGAACTGGTATTAAAGAATGCAACAATTGCGGTATCTGGTATTTGGCAGGCTGATGACGATGGGGTTATAAATCTAAATAATATTAACCTGACCCCTGGGGCAATTATACCAAAGGCAGTTGGTTCATCAGGACTTACACCTTTGACCAGCGCTGCGAACTTTGATGTGTCACAAATTATATTAAAAGATTTGCGTGAACGCATACGTCATACATTATTAGCCGACAGGTTGGGGCTGTTAAGTGAAAAAGAAATGACGGCAACAGAAATTATGGCACGTAACGCAGATATGATGCGCGTCTTGGGGGCAACATATGGGCGCTTGTTGCATGAATTTATCAGACCGTTATGCGACAGGGGATTACAGATTCTATCGTCACGTGGATTGATAGAGCCCATCAAGTTAAACAGTGATGCGGAATTAAAATATATTGCACCAATTGCACAAATGACAGCAATGGAAACTGTTGTCGGGGGGATGTTATGACAGATATAGAACTGGCATATGCCAAAACATTTTCTGGGTCATCTGGGCAACGTGTGTTGGCGCACCTACGTCAGATAACGATAGAACGCGTATTGGGTGCAAACGCCACAGAATCAGAATTGCGTTCATTGGAATCACAACGTATGTTAGTGCATCAGATTGAAACGCTTGTGTCGCGGGGGGGATAAATCATGAAAAAACAACTTTATCCTGTAAATGGTCTGGTTGAATTTTTGCGTGACAGCTGGTTTATAATTGCGTTTGTCGCAGGCGTAATTTATTGGGCTGCAAAGCAAGACTTTTCTGTATTGGAATTGGAACGCGTAGATGCCAGAATTACAGCATTAGAAAACAGAACGACCGTTTTAGAAACAGGTATTGCCAGAATTCAAATCAAAATTGATGATATCAAAGAAGACTTGACCTTGATAAAAAGCGCAGTAATAAAATAATTGATGGTTAATGGTATTTATTTTACCACTAATCACTTACACTAAAAATCCCCCGTTTGGGGGATTTTTTATTGCAAGTTTGGTTTTTGTGTCCTATAATTAACATATGTTAAAAAATATATTTATCTTTTCTGAAAACAAATGTTGGCGCATTGCCGCCTGAATTATTTTACTGCCCTGTGATTTTTGGGCTTTCATTTTTAACGTAAAAACATTAAACTTAAATACAAGAAAAGGTAATTATTATGTCAAGTACAGAAAAAATCGTTTTAACTGGTATTAAGCCAACTGGAACACCTCATATTGGAAACTATGTTGGTGCATTAAAACCATTAATTGAACAGTCACAAACGCAAAAGACTTTTATGTTTATTGCGGATTTGCACGCATTGAATTTGATTCACGATGCGTCTTTGATTAAACAGTATACGTATGAGATAGCAGCGATGTTGGTCGCGTTGGGATTAAATTTGGATAATGCTGTTTTATTTCGTCAGTCTGATATTGATGAAATTTATCAACTGAATACATTGTTGATGAACGTAACACCAAAAGGCTTGATGAACCGTGCGCATTCGTACAAGGCTGCGATGGATAAAAATATTGCATCTGGTGATGATGTTGATGCAGGTATTAATATGGGTTTATATACATATCCAATCCTGATGTCGGCAGATATATTGCTGTATAATTCTGATGTTGTACCTGTTGGTGCTGACCAGAAACAGCATGTTGAATTTGCACGTGATATCGCAGGATATTTTAACAATACATATGGCGAAACTTTTAAGTTGCCAACACCTGTGATTGGTCGTGATACAGGTTTGATACCAGGACTTGATGGCAGAAAGATGAGCAAATCTTATGATAACACAATTCCATTGATGGCACCAGAAAAGGAATTAAAAAAGAAGATTATGCGCATTATCACAGATTCAAAAACACCAGAAGAAGCAAAAAATCCTGATGAATCCACGATTTATCAATTGTATAAACATTTTGCGTCTGAAACCGAAATTGCTGAATTTGCTGGGATGTTCCGCGCGGGTGGAATGGGGTATGGTACTGCGAAAACAATATTGTTTGACAAGGTAAATTCTGTTTTGTCCGATGCGCGCATGGAATATGAACGACTGATGGTAAATCCAGACGAAATAGAACAGATTTTGGCAAACGGTGCATTACATGCAAAACCTGTGGCAACAGAAACACTGATGCGCGTAAAAAAGGCAATGTTGGGTCAGTAAAAAATATTTAGGAGAGAGAATATGAAACGTTCGCTGATTGTATTTATTGGATTGTTAATTGTGTTATTTGTCGGGTGGGGTATTGTTGCACATGAAAACAACGAAATGCCGCATACGATTGCGGTGAACGGTGAATGTCTGACAACTGCACCGCGTGATAAAACTGCCATTACATTGCGTGTTACTGCATTAGCAGACAGTGCAGCGCAATCAATGCGTGATGCCACCGCGCAAATGGCAGAGATTACAGAATACTTAAAGGGTTTGCCTGTACAATTACAGACAACCCAGTTTAATTCATATGAAAAAACAGAGTGGAATCGTGATGAACAAAAATCAATTGTGCTTGGCATAGAAACAACAATCGCCATAGAAGTTTCTGCAAACAGCGTTGAAGAAATTGAACAAATATTATCTCAGTTTGCAAATAAACCAAATGTTTATTCTGAAAACTTGCGTATGTACACCAGTCCCGAAGTATTAAAGCCAATCACAGAAAAATGTTTATCTGTCGCTGTTGAAAACGCGCGTACACGTGCCAACGCGTTGGCATCTGGCGATAATAAACGTGCGGGGCGCTTGATATCTGTATCATATGGTGCAAACGCATCTGATTCTGTCACACCGACAAACGGCCTGTTGCGAACCAAGATGGTAATGGCTGCATCTGTTGCAGACACAGCCACCGGTACAATCGTATCGCGTGATACAGATGTTTCTGTATCTGTATCTGCTGTGTTTGAAATTAAATAGGATGTATAATTGAACGAAGTTGTTATTGAGTTTATAGATTATTTAACCCAGACGAAGAATTATTCGTCACATACTGCATCGGCATATGATGCAGATGTTCGTGATTTTTTACGGTTTTATGAAACTTTTTCTGGTAATCCGCCATTTCCACGCGACCTGTCACGTGCAGATACGTTGTGTTTTCGTTCATATTTGGCAAATCGTCAGCGACGTGGTTTATCACATAAATCAACTGCACGTGCATTGTCATCGTTGCGTGGTTTTTTCAAATATTTGGCAAAACATTATGATGTTCAAAATGATTCAATCGGTCTGATTTCTTCGCCAAAGGTTCCACGTAAATTATCCAAGGCAATTGAACCGATTGACGTTGAACACATGCGTGGTGCAATTCGTGATATAGATGGTAATGAGCCATGGCTGGCTGCGCGTGATTGGGCATTGGTTGTATTGTTGTTTGGGTGTGGACTTCGTATATCCGAAGCCTTGTCTTTACGCAATATGGATGTACGCGGCCGCCCAGATGTTTTGCGTATAACAGGTAAGGGTAACAAAGAAAGATTGGTTCCTGTGTTGCCTGTTGTATGGGATGCAATTGAAAAATATATTGCTGTTCGTCCATTTGGCAACAGTTCTACAGATGAATTGTTTCGCAGTGTGCGTGGTTTGCCAATGTCACCACGTATGGCACAAAAGGTTGTAGAAAGCCTGCGACATTATTTGCAATTGCCGGATTATGTTACACCACATGCATTGCGACACACATTTGCAACAGCCTTACTGGCCGGTGGTGCAGATTTGCGCAGTCTGCAAGAATTGTTGGGACATTCTTCTTTATCTACGACCCAATTATATACCAAGGTGAATATGGCAGAAATCACAAATATTTATGCAAATGCGCATCCGCGCGCAAACGATTAGAGAATTTTATTCAAATCAACCAAATTTATACCAAAGTTGTCTGCGTATTTTTTTGCATCTTCAAAGCATTTACAGATATGACTGACATGATGAGAATCATCTGATAAAAACATAGGTATTTTTTTATCTGCGCACATTTGCATAATACGTGGCGATGGGTGTGGTCGGTCTGCGCGTTTATACAGTGCAGTATTTATTTCCACAGGAATTCCTGATTTTGCGATAATATCAATCGTTTTTTGTTCTGTATCCGCCCATTTTTCATCTAACCCTAGGTTTAATCTTGCAGGCAAATCAATATGCGCCAAAAAATTACATAGTCCAGATTTTGCAATCCACTGAATTTTTTCCCAATATTTCTGCAGCATTTTGTCTTGGTCATCTGGTGCAGCATTGTTCATGTCATGTATATTGTATAGTTTTCCATTATATTCAATAAAGTGCGCGGCCCCGATAATATAATCTGGTTTTAATACTTTGATAGTATGTGCATAACCATTGTACCACCGTTTGGTGTCAAACAAATCCAGTTCCATTCCATGAAGTATATTTATATCATAATTCGCAGAAATTTGTTCCAGGTTACGATAGTGTTCTTGGAAATTTGAAATTGCTGTTTTGAAACTGTCATTATACATACGATTGTATCCGCCAACGACAGAAAAAGGATAAAACTTAGTCTTTTTAATATCTGGGTGAACGATAAAGTGGTTTGATATGCCGATTGTTTTTATGCCGTATTGCTGTGCAGCATTAATCATTTGTTCAGCAGTATTTTTCCCGTCAAAATCAATTGTATGTGTATGTAATGTAAAGTCTTGAATCATACTGTCCTAGAATTTAACCTTTGGTGCTGTTTTTTCATTATCTTGAATTTCAAACATTTTTTCAGGTGTAATACCAAACATATTTGCAATCAAGTTAGATGGGAATTGTTCTATTTGTGTATTTAGTCCCATAACAACAGTGTTGTAAAATTGGCGTGCAGATTGAATCTTTGTTTCTGTATCAGCTAGTTCTTGTTGCAATTCTAGAAAGTTTTGATTTGCCTTTAATTCAGGGTAATTTTCTGCGACTGCAAACAGGCTTTTTAATGTTTGTGAAATTTTATTTTGTGCATCTGCGCTGGCGATACCATTTTCGTTCATTGCCATTGTACGTGCCTGTGTTAATTCAGCCAAAGTTTCTTTTTCATGTTTTGCAGCGCCACGTACAGTTTCAATCAAGTTTGGAATTAAATCATATCTGCGTTTTAGTTGTGTGTCCACAGTTGCCCATGCTTCGCGTACTTGGTTACGTCGTGCGATCAGACCATTATAAACAGCAATAACATATAATAAAATAACAACAATAACAGCAACAGTTGTCCACATATTTTAATCCTTTGTTTTGTTTATATATTGATATTAGTGCAATTAGTATGAATTTTCAACATATAAAAAAATCCCCCAAACGGGGGAATTTTTTATTTTGAAAAACTGTAATCCATTTCCAGATGATTTGGATTATATGTTCCGTTCATAATGGCCAAAGTATCTTCAACGATAACCAATTCTTCGTTTGTTGGAATCATAAAGACCTTTACTTTGCTGTCTGGCGTGCTGATTTCTGTTTCATCAACGCCCAAGCGTGCCAACGACTTTGCATTTTTTTCAACATCCAATTTGATGCCCAATTCTTCCAGTCCTGTACAGAACTTTTCACGCAAGTAATCATCATTTTCGCCAACGCCTGCGGTAAAGATGATTGCGTCAACATGGCCCAGTTCTGCCATATATGCACCAATGTATTTTTTTACATTGTGAACTTCTGTATCAATGGCCAAGCGGCACAAATCGTTTGTTGTTTTGTTTTCTTCTACGTCACGACGGTCAACAAAGCATTCAGTAATACCCTTCAAACCGGAATCTTTGCTTAAATGTGTCTGCATTTGTGCAGGGGACAATTGCAATTGTTCCATAACATACAGAACAACACCTGGATCCAAGTCACCTGGGCGTGTACCCATTGTCAATCCAGACAGTGGGGTCATACCCAAAGATGTATCAACAGAAACACCGTTGCGGATTGCTGTTGCAGATGCCCCAGAACCGATGTGCATTGTAATAAAGTTGCAATCTTTTGCATTTTTGCCCAGCATTTTTGCAGCGCGTTTAGAAACATACAGGTGGCTGGTTCCATGGAATCCATATCTGCGAACACCCAGTTCTTTGTACCATGCCATTGGCACTGCGTAACGATATGCATAATCTGGCATTGTCTGATGGAACGCAGTATCAAATACAGCCACTTGCTTTGCATTTGGTAACAACTGTTGTGCAGTCATAATACCACGCAGTGCAGGTGGGTTGTGCAATGGTGCCAATGGTGACAGTTTATCAATTGTTTTGATTACTTCGTCTGTGATTTCAACCGAAGATGCGAATTTATCGCCACCCATAACAACACGGTGACCAACGCCCTTGATTTCGTTCAAGTCAATTGATGCTTCGCGTAACATCATCAAAACATTATTTAATGCTTCGTCGTGATTCTGCATAGAAACAGTTTTCTTTTGTTTTGTGCCGTCTGGATATTTCTGAGTCAAGAAAGAATCAGCCAAACCGATTTTTTCAACGTTACCACCAACAACAGCAGTTTTAGTTTCAGCGTCAAAAACCTGATATTTCAGGGACGAAGAACCACAGTTTAATGCAAGTATATACATGTGAAATCCTTTTTTCTTCGCCCCAAGCATAGCAGAGCTATTTTTTATTTTCAACAGTAAACTCGGAATAAAACAGCCCAATTTGTATCGGTTATTTCTGTTTGTTCACCTGTGTTTTTATTATTTACCCAGAATTTTTGTTTATTGATCATTAATCTGATATGTAATCCATCGTTATCATGTATTGGTGTTGGGTTTGGATTTGCAAAGTTTCCAATCCCCCAACACCATACTTCATCGCCTATGTTATATCCTGCCTGTGGTACCAAGCATACCAGCACAGTTTGAATAAATTTAGGTTGTAAATCACCGCCAACGATATAGTCCAGACCCGATGCGCGAGTGTTAATAGTTGTTGGTTCTGTTTCAATAATTGTAAATGGTTGTGTTGTGTGCCTTGCAACAATATCTGCCCAGAATTCATCGGGTACACTGTTGATGTCAAATTCTGTGCCACTATTGCTTCCGCAATCGCCCACAGTTATTCCGCCCAACGTTACGCCATCGTGCAGACGGATTGTTTTGTTGTCTGTATCCATTGTTAATTCGCCAGGCATTCCGACAAAGTTTTCGTGCTGTGCGGATGTACCACGTCTGATTTGTAAAACACGTGTCATATTAAAATCCTTTTTATTTGTTAATTAATTTAGCTAAAAAAATCCCCACCACCAACAATGGGGCAGGGGGATAAAAAACAAACGCCACTGATGTTCAGTGACGCATGTTCATATTATATCACAAATCAACAAAAAAATCAAGCAGCGCGTCCAGTGTTGTTATTAAGCAAGTGTTCCAAGAAGCGTTTTTGCATTTTTGTTTTATGTTCCAGTTCTGTGTCTTCTCCTGCTAATTTAACTGTTACTGTTCCTTCGTCTTTTGCATCTGCTTCTTGTTGGACTTTTTTATGACTTTTAAAAGGATTATAATCTTTGGTGTTTGCAGATGAATTCACAGTATTCCAAAAATCAAACAGTCGTTCCATTGTTTTTCTTTTTTCTTTATCTTCGTAATCCACACTTTTTGTGATACGTTCATCTAACTTATCTGTTCCCTTGCCATACCTTAATCCATGTTGTTTAATGGCGTTTTTTGTCAGATTAGCAATCTCAAACGTAGCCATCATGCCAAATTTTAATGTGCTATCCAGTGCTTTTGTCATTGATTGCATAAATTTGTTGCCTTTGTTGAACGATAAATTGCCATCAGAAAGCAGTTTGAACTCTGTTTGTTTTAATTGATCGCGAACAGATGATGTAAACATTGTGTATCGCATTACGGCCAACATTTCCAGCGCAACTTCGGCTTCTTTTTCTTTATTTGGTTCTTCGTGTGCTGCAGCTTTGATAATTTCACTAACCAACACAAGCATTTGGTCACCGTCACGTAATGCATCCTTAAAGAAATTCATGTCTTTCATTTTTGACATTGTTTCTTTTATCCATTTTACTTGTTCTTGAACCGGATTTGGTAAACTGCCGTTAATTACATCCAGTGTACTTAAAAGTTTTTCTGTTCCATCTGTTGGCTTTACACCCTTTTTTATCAGTGCTGGAACAATATGTCTGGCATTTGTTTTATATATATGGCGTGTGTGTTTTTGTTCCAACTTGCCCAATGTGTCAACATAGAAGTCTTGAATGTTTGATTTGGCTCTGTCCCAAAATTGTTTGCGGTCATCATATTTTGGTGTCAGTGCATTTTTACCAGACTTATAGTTTGTCTTGTCTATGCCTTTGGAAATCCAGTTGGAAATATCGCCTTCACTATCTTTGCTTTGGAATTTTTCAAACAGTTTTTCATTTGCCACTAATTTATTAAATAACTTTGGCAAATCTGCCTCAAAATTATTTAGTGAGCTTGGTATTTTTGGATTTTTTAATTTTTTTCGTATGCCATCAATTTTTAAACCGTCTAGTATCTTGCCCCCCATACCATCATCGCTCACCAAACAATCCGGCATTTTTGCTTCTGGCAAAGGTTTGTCGCTTCCCCATCGATAATGATGATTAATTACCTTTAGAAATGTATCTAGTGTTTTTAATGCGTTTGCATCAGAAACATACGTATCTTTGTTTAATTTCTCTATTAAACTTTTTAAGTCTTTTTCTTTTATTGTTCCTTCAAAGAAATCTGTATAATCGGATAAATTTGCAGATATGTAGTTGGCGATATCTTTTGCATTATCTCCCTCAAGTTCGTCTATTTTATATATTTCAACAGCCTTGCCATCACCATAAAAGTCTTTTAAAAAATCTTTAACAGGATTTGCTATACTTAAATCCTTATCAGCAGCCAATTCTCGTAATACAAGAATCAGTTTTTTGTATAAATCACTTAAATCATCGGATTTAGGTTCTTCAGTGCCGCCATATTTGTAAGCACCACTCTCATCTGTGGCATTTATTTTTGGTAAGTCTTTTTCTTTGCCTGGTTTCCAACTCGCCTGATCCTTGGTGGCGACATTTTTTTTATTTAAATCATCCAGTCTGGCACGCGTAGCGTCGTCCATGTTGTTCAGATTTAACTGCTTGACCAAGTCAATAATAAAATTTTTGGATTCAAATGTTGCCATATGCACTCACCTTTATCTCTATCTCTTTATATTATAGTGAAAATTGCCAAAAAATCAATATTTCCTGTGTTTTTTTGTCAAAAAATATGTATAATTTATGCCAAAGGGGAAAATATTGACGCGTTTATTGGTTTCTTTGTATGGTTTTGCGTTTTTTAACAAGTTTTTGTTACTGACCCCTGTGTATTCTATTTTTATGTTGGAAAATGGACTTAGTGACTTTTTGTTATCAACAATGTTTATTGTTTCCGCCATTGGTACAATTGTTGCACAAATTCCAATTGCATTTATCACCAATAAAATTGGTCAGCGTATGTCTATGATTCTGGGCCAAGTGTTAAAGATAATCGCAATATTATTGTGGTTGGCTGTGCCAAACTATATCGGATTTGTGGTTGGTATGTTCTTGTGGGGTGTTCAAGCCGGTTTTCGTAGTGTTGCATTTGAAGGACTGGTATATGATGCTGTATATGCCAACGGTATGGGAAACGATTATACGCGTATTTTAGGACGTAAATCTACGTATGAATCAATTGGTGTGGCGTTGTCTGCGTTTGGTTCATTGTTGATGTTCTTGGGATATACATGGGTAACATGGGCGTCTGTGGTTGCTATTGTTTTTTCTATTGTATGCCTGATGATGCTGCAATATACACCACCAAAACATATACGTGCCAAGATTGTGCCATTTGGCAAGATTTTTCGTACAGGTGTGCGCGTATGTATGCAGACACCATGCTTGATAACAACAATGTTGTTTGCACTGTTGGCGGCAAATATCCCATATCTAGACGACTTTTTAAGTCCGATTGGTCTGCAAATCGGAATTCCAACAGAATATATTGGCGCTGTATCGTTGTTTTTGCTGGGGTGCGCCACGTTGGGACAACGTTTTGCGTATAAATTTTCAAAGATTTCTGATAATTTGATTTATTGGTTGGTTGCAGTGGTGGGATTGTGTTATATGTCGTTTGGTGCAACGTACAGTATTGGTTCTTTGTGGTTAATGGGTATTGGTTATATACTGTTTTATGGTATATATACTTTGCTGTATTCACGCCTGCAACATATGATACCATCGCGCCATCGGTCTGTGGTCTTGTCGTTATACACAACAATAAGTTATTTAATCTATATTATTGTATGTGGAATTATTGGTCTGGGGTCTATGCTGGGTAGTTGGCGTTACAGTATTGTTATTTTGGGCGCAATGATGCTGATGCTTTATCTGTGGGGAATGTTGTTTCTGCGAAAACGTTGTGATATTTCAGGTAACTAGTCATATGTGAATATGTTCTTGTACATATTGCCACGAATTTTTTGTAAAATAACTGTATGAAATACAATTTTCGCGATATTTTTTTAAAGTCTTTACCATATTTAATGTCAATAACAGGTGGTATAATTCTTTACACAGGTGCGATTGACAATGCGCCAAATGATAATATTCGTGACTTGATTATAAATGTATCTGCATCATTGTTGTCTATTCCATTGGTATTTTTACTGTATGACTATACTAACAGTCGTGTAAAGAGCCAAATGAAAAAACATATGGTAAACAGTGTAGGCGACAAGTTAAATGACTTGATGATAAATTTGATATTATTGTTGCGTGAAATTTTATCTGTTCATAGTCGTCCAACCACAGAAAATATAAACAGAATGTTGTCTTGGCGTGCATCTGATATTTCCAAGCGATTAAACATCACAGCAAACAGAATTGATAAAATGCACGCATGCCACAATGACTTGGATACATTGCTGTATCGCAACAGTCAAACAGATGTCTTGTCATCAGAACAAGTTCAAATATTATCATCTTTGGCACGCGCCATGACACATTTTATTAACGAGAACAAGTTCCATAAAAATCGCCATATATCTGCGAAATATATGGAAACAATAACCACAAAAATCTTGGATTGGCTGGACTTGGACAGTGTTGCTGCACTAAATATCAGCAAACATTTGTCTGGCGAGCCAACAGAATCTAAAAAAGACAAAAAACAAAAAAATGAAAAAAAATAGTATTTTTTCTTGATTTTTGTTTTTATATATGTCAAAATTTCCCCCGAACCACGGAAATAGAACGTAAGTTTTCCCTTTCCGGGTCCGGTTTTGGGGACATAGCTCAGTTGGTAGAGCAAATGACTTTTAATCATTGGGTCCAGGGTTCGAGTCCCTGTGTCCCCACCAGAAATAAAACAACGCTGTCAGGCGTTTTTTTATTGCCCGCCCGTGCGGGTATTTTTTATAGAGAAAAAAATTCAACCCCTAAAAATTTTACAAGAACTGATATAGTCACCCGAATATGGTGAAAATACCTGTGATGAGTGTTCGGAGCGGGACAGATGCGACAGTTGACTGTATAGATGAAGGTTGTGGGTGTGTTGCGTTGATTGTTGATGGCATAATTAAATTAAAAGCGTTGTTGCATTGTGAATTCAACAGATGTCTTTTTGAATGCACGCTGCCATATATTTGAATCGCGCTGGGTATAACTGAACGTCAATGTTGGTACAAATCCCCATATATCAAATTTGTTATTAGACAATGAAATTGAATATCTGTGCGTAAAGTCGTGTTCTGTAATTCTTTCTATACCATAATTTGTAACAACAGGTTTGCCAGAATCATACAATGACCAATATACAGCAGGTTCCAGATATGCATGAAATCCCCATGGCAATTCAGCGCCCAGTCCCACAGATGCACTTGGTTGCCAATATGAATATGCACTGTCTGCGGCATCTTCGCGTGTGATTCCTGTGCGTAAATTCATATATACACTGGCATTAAAAGAATAGGTTAATCGGCTATTTGCTGAATATGTTTGGCCGTCTAGATATTTACCATATTCATCGTATGTGTTATCAGTAAATCTTAGATACAGGCCACCTGATAATTTTCTGGTAAAGTCATAATTCAAATCTATACGCAATCCTGTGTTCCAGTTATATTCTTGCCATCCATACCATCTGCGTGATGCGATTGCACCCATCCATATATCACCACGTTGCCATACAAAACGTGGACCTGTTGAAAATGCTAAATATAAATCATCGTATTTATGTTTGTTATAAATATTGCTGTACAGATTTGCATCTGATTTCCAGCGCCATTTATCAGATAATTTGAATTCGTAATTGCCCCCCAGTGTTAAATTTGTGCCGATTACAGATTCAGGTTCGCTAAGGTCATGACACAACAGACCGTATATTGTCAAAATACATTCTTCGCCACCCGTTGCGTTGTTGATATTGCTGTCGGGTGCAGCGCCAATATTAAACCATACGTTCCAGTTTTTATTTTGGCGTATAATATATCTGTAATAATTCATCAGTTTTTTTGCATTTTCAGGCAAATCTTTGCCCGCCATAGCCAAGCGAAGATGATAGTCTGCACGTGCCCAACGTTTTGTGTGCATATAACAGGTTGCCAATTCAAATCTGATACGTGCCAGATTTGGTTGGTCATCAAGTATTTTTTGATATATTTTTATCGCTGTTTCAAAATCACCTTGTTTTTGTGCCATTTGTGCCAATAAAAACCAGCGTTCTATTTCCAGTGCTAAATTATTCATTTGTGGCGTCTGTGTCAGAATTTTTGTTGCGTTTTCAAAGTCGCCACGATCAATCATTGCACCAGCCAGTTGCATTGCCTGTGTAGCTGTTACTGTAATTTCATTTGTTGATTTTGTTTCTGGCTTTGATTGCGATGTATCTGTCGCCCAAGACAATTCTGGTATCAATAGTATTAATAAAACACAAAGTAATTTTTTAATGCTCATGATGACTAGGATTATAGTCAACACAACTTATTTTTGTAAAGTGTTTTATTCAAATGTTTATACGATTTGTGGTGATATAAAATGACATTGTTTTATCGGGCAAACACAACAGTTAACTGATTCTTAACGTCAGAATATTATTGAAGCGTTTGTCTTGGTTTAACAACCGATTTTCTGGTTCTGGTTGTAACAGATTTTTGCGCCACACCACGTTTTGCAGACACTGCGGATCTTATTGAGCCAAAAGATGAGCCACCACCAAGTTTAGAACTAGTACCAGATGTAGAACCAAATGAATTTTGTGATATTAATCCTTTGGAACCAGAACTTGCATTATCAAGTATTGTGCCGCTTGTTGATTTGCTGGATGTTGAACCAGTTGTTGATTTGCCAGAAGTTGAACCTGTGGTTGCTTTTCCGGTTGTTGTCCCAGAACCGATTTTGCTAAGGGTTGTACCTGTGCCAGTCTTTTCAGACAACGCCCCAGCCCCTGTCTTCTCAGACTGCAATCCAACAAGTGGTGTGAACTTGGTTGTATCAGAATCTTTATCATCGCCAAGTTTCTTTAATCCAGAATCTGTTTTATCTTTTAAGCTTGCTGTTTCTGTTTTTTGACCTGACAAAATATCTGTTTTATTTATTTCTATTTCTTGTGCAACAATTGCTTTTTCTGCATCTGCTTTAACAGGTGCGATTGTTATGTCTTTTTTATTTATCTTTTTGGGATTTACTTTTTGCGAGATATCTTCTCCTGATGTTGCATTGATTAAAGTTCCATTCACGCACTTTGTATATTCTGTTGCATCTGTTATTGTCCAGCATTGATTTGTTATATCTGAATCTGTGCCATTGATACCATATAACATCTGTGCCTTGGATATAACTTTTTTTTCAATACAATCAGTTTTGTTTGCATTTGAATATAATCCTTCGTCACAGTATTCAGTTCCAACAATTGTATCATCAGACGGCGTCAGTTCACCTCCTGGGCAATAGAATGATGTTCCTGCCAATGCGGCACTGCCCGCAATCAAATCATTTACACATGCTGTACATTCTCGCGAACCTGCTGGTAATGCGGTGCCTGCTGGACATGTTACAGTACTTGATTCTTCTGCGACAGGTTCTTCTTCTGCGACAGGTTCTTCTTCTGGTTCTGCTGGGATTGGTTCGCACGCTGTGTAATCGGCATTACCCTGTTGCCCATCTGGACAATCCTTCATACCAACATTCTCGTCATTAGATGGTGTAATTTCACCCCCCGGACAATATACATTTGTACCTGCCAGAAGGTTACCTACTACTAATATAATGTTCTCGGCACATGGTGTACATTCGCGTGAACCTTTTGGCAATGCATGACCTGCTGGGCATGAAACAGGTAATACTTCACATTCTGTTCCCGCTTCGTTCAATGTTTCAATGCCTTCACAGACAGGTGCCTCTGGCTTTGGGGCTTCTGTTTCTTCGCATTTTGTTTTATCTGCGGTTGGTTTTGTATTTGGTGGGCATGCTTCTATGCCTTGGTCTGTTGTACTAAACTCAAACCATTTGCCACCAGGACAGAAACTGTCTGCTTTACATGTTTCGCATTTCTTTTTATTTGCAGGTAAATATTGTCCAATCAAGCAATCTGCACCGGATGCTTCGCATGCTGATTTTTGTGCATTTGGTTTTGTCTTTTCTGCACATGTTTCTATCCCTTGGTCTGCATCTTTGACTGTAAATGTTCCGCCAACGCATGCAGAATTTGCAATACATGCAACACACTTTTCTTGGTTTTTTGGTAGATATTCACCCGCCTTACAGGTAACTGTTTTTGCAGGTGCTGTTTCACAGGCTGTTTGGGTCGCGTTTGGAATTTCTTTTTGCGCACAACTGTCCATACCTTGGTTTTTTGTGGTTGAATATGTGTATGTACCTTCTTTTGGACACACTTTACCTGCTTCACACTTTTTACATGTTTCACTGTTTGATGGCAGATATTGACCCGCAGAGCATTTTACCTTGACATCCGTACATGCTGTTTTTGCAGAATTTGCAGTTTTTCCAGCGCCACATGTATCTACACCTTGATTTGAAGAAGACACAGGATAATCACCGCCTTTGCAATATTTTTTTGCATTATCTGTTGGGCATGCAGCACAGGTAGTTGCGTTTGCTGGCAAATATTTTCCAGCCAAACACGATACATTACATGCTGTTTTTTGTGTGTTTGGTTTTTGACCAGATGGACATGTTGATAATCCTTGATCTAGCGCAGCCAAGTTAAATGTACCACCTGGGCAGAATTTACCATCTGTACATGCTGCGCACGTTGTCTTGGCAGATGGCAGATAATAACCTGCATTACATGAAATGGTGTTGTTATAATATTTTACATTGTTTGTTTTCTTGTAACATTCTTTTGCTGTTTTTGCTCCAACACCACCTGTGGCCTTGTTACGATCAGAGTTTGGATAACCAGATGGACATTTGTGCACACCGGCAACACCATCTTTACCTCCATTGGATGATTGTTCTGCACTTCCGTCACAGTACGAACCTTCGGGACAGCCATAACAAATCAAACCAATTTTATGTTGACCAGGATCGCAACGTTTGCTGGTTGTGCATCCTGTTCTTTCATCGTTTGCGGTTTCGTTATTTTTAGAACATGTGCTGACACCTTGGTCTGCAGTACCTTTCAAGAAAGAACCACCCTTGCAGTATTTAGTTATACCCAATGAAGAACAACTTTCACATTTGTCTTTATTTGCAGGTAAATATTCGCCGGCTTTGCATGTAATTGCAGGAATACATTTTGTTTTGGAATTATCTGGCGCCTGACCAGATGGACATGTTGTTAATCCTTGGTTTTTATCTGACTTGTTAAATGTTCCACCTTTGCAGACATATCCTGCAGTACACGCAGAACAAGTTAATGAATTTGCCTTCAAATATTGACCAGCAGAGCATGCCTTGGTTTCGTTATATAATTTTGCATCGCCACTTTTTTTATAGCATTCTTTTGCTGTTTTTGCACCAACACCACCTGTGGCCTTGTTGCGATCAGAGTTTGGATAACCAGAAGGACATTTATGTACACCTGCAACACCGTCTTTGCCACCTGATGAAGATGCTTGCGCACTGCCGTCACAATAAGAGCCTTCTGGACAACCATAACATATTAAACCAATTTTATGCTGACCCGGATCGCAACGTTTACCAGATATACATTCTGTTTTTGCATCATTTGCGGATTTGTCGCTGCCACATGTTGTGATTCCTTGGTCTGCAGAACCCTTGACGTATGAGCCGCCTGGACAAACCTTGTTAGATGCCAAAGAAGAACAACTTACACATGCGTCTTTGTTTGCAGGCAGATACTGACCAGCCTTGCATGTGATTGCGGTAATACACTTTGATTTTGAACTGTCAGGCGCTTGACCTGATGGACAGGTTGTAATGCCTTGGTCTGCGGTTGCTTTGTTAAGCGTACCACCTTTGCAAACCTTGCCAGATGGGCATGCTGCGCATGTCAAAGAATTTGCCTTTAGATATTGACCTGCAGGACAACTTTTTGTTTCGTTATATATTTTTGTACTGCCACTTTTTTTGAAACATTCTTTGGCAGATTTTGCACCAAGACCACCAATTGCAGCATGATTTCGTTCTGAATTCGGATAGGATGCAGGGCAGGTGTACACACCGGCTTGCCCTTCTTTTTTGAATTTTCCCTTGGAGTTTTTACAACCATCGTCAACAGAATTTTCAGAACTGCCAACACAATAGCAACCTGCAGGACATCCATAACATCCACCTGCGCGTACATGTTTACCAGCCGCGCAAGTCACTGCCAATGCATCATTAATGGGCACAGCAAGTATAAAAAACAATGCAAAAAAGATACTTTTGATATGTTGCATTCCCCAGAAATCCGCCCTTTCTCCATAAGTTATATAAAAGTGTATTAATTTTGGAATTTTTATGCAAGAGAAAAATTATCCGATGGTCTTATTGTAGACGTCAACAGTATTATTTGACCATACCAACCCATGAAAAACCATACATCTAGCACATGGACAAGACATGTTTATTTTGCCGGTACGCAACATTTTTAATATATGCTTACAAGATTTGTGATTAAGTGCTGATTCCATACCTAAATCAAATGCGTTAACAGGATGTTTTGCATCTGTATTTTCCCAACAACCCAGCAAATCGCCATTATAATTTATCATAGGTTCGGTCAGCATCTTTAGACATGGAATATTATGTGTATTTTTACCCATGTTATAAAAGTCATATTCTTGGTCTGACAATACACTTTGTGGTGATTCTTTTGGGATATCTACAATTAAATTAACCTGTGGCCAAGTGGTATTGTATTTCGTTTTTAGACCCAGTAATCTATCAACGTGTTTGGCGTTTTCATATATGTTCACACACATAACATTTTGATATTGCACCAGTGCATCTATATTTTCTGGCGTTGTATCTGCGCATTCTCCGAATATCAAGACGATATCTTTATCATGACAATGTTTTATCATTTCTGGAAATTCAGGCATTAAAAAAATCCCTTTGCCTATAAAAGCAATTTGGCGTACATAGGGCGATTTATTCAAGAAGCGTTCAAACTGTAACCAGTTCACTGGATGTTCCAGTGTTTTTATGGCGATATTATTAACAAGTTCGGGGTTAATGTACATCTATGCTTTGCTTTTGTTGTTTTTAAGAATATTTACTAAATCCATATTTGGTTTATCAAGTGTTTTTGTATGTACGCATATATTAAACACATAAAATTTTACCTGTTCAATAATTTTTGTTTGCTGTAATTTCATAGAAAACTTTTTATGAAAACAAAAATATTTGCTGTGCCATGCTAACTGTGAAATCAAAGTCCATAATTGTCTTGTTTTTGTTGGCATATATTGTCTGTACATTTTGCTGTATGAGATTGGCGCATTCCACATCCAAGGTTTTACTGCAGACAAAAAGTGTATGATAACAGGTTGTTTTTCCAATATGATTTTATCATTTGGCGCAAACTGTTTATTGTATATATTATTAAGACGCAATATTTTTCCATCGCATATCGTATTAATTGCATCTTGATCAGGGAACATTGCCTTGTCTGGGTTGTCGTGCAGCCAACGTACGCACTTGTCTGCAAAGTTATTTTTACGACATTTGTTCAAATCAAACAAAATCATCCCAGAATTAAAATAGTTTTTAACGTTTAGTTTGAATATATGTGTTTTCCAAGAGTACTTGTCTACGACCATTGCGACATCTGTATCTTCTGGGAATACGGTGTTAAACATTTCAGATAATTGCCCCAGTACCAATGTATCGCCGTCAATGTATAAAATTCTGTCCAGATTTGGGAAAATCTCAGGAATCATTATGCGATAAAATATTGTCTTGGTCCAATATTGCATATCCAGACCATGGAAATCAAAGTTTATCCCAGACATATCAATAAAATCCAAAGATATGTTTGTGTTACGATATTTTTTGATTAATTTGCGCCTGTATAAATTTGATAAATCATTATACAAGACATGAATAACACATGGTGTGTCAGAACTATTTTTATAAATAGAATTTACCAAACACATCAGCGGCAATTTATAATTGCGATCTGCGGCAATGCAAATATGTACAGTGTTTGTCATTTTTTTACAAAGTGTTTTCTTATTATTTTGCAGTAATCTGCATATTCTTGTTCTTTTAGCATGCGTCCCATATTTGTATCATGGATTCTGCGCAGACATAAAATGTTATCAATTCTTTTTATTGCCAGTCCTGCCTTTTGAGCCCTAAGTATCCAGTCATAAGAATCACCGCACATCAAATCTTCGTCAAACAGCCCAATCTTGTCAAAAGCACTTTTCTTCATTAATGCGCAACCTGCAATAACCGTATGTCCAGATGTTTTGATATCAACAGATTTATTCACACAATCTGGCGATATAAAATCTTGACGCAGCCCAATAACCATATCGTTATCGGATATCTGTTCGCGCAGAATATCAATGGCATTTTGTGTCAAGATATCATCTGCATCCATAAACATCAGATATTCGTTATTAGATTTATTTATTCCAATGTTTCGTGCGCGCACAGGTCCAATTCTGTCTGTATTAATAACTGACTTAGTATATTCTGATGCGATTTTTTTTGTGTTATCAGTACTGCCATCATTAATGACGATAATTTCTGTATTTACGCCAACGATACTGTCTAAACATTCGTTCAGATATTTTTCGCCATTATATACAGGAATTATAACAGAAATCATTTTGCAAACGGTGTCCATCCATCCAGTGATACATCGTGAATAGGGTCATCAAGTAACAGTTGTTGAACATCTGTTGAAGGTTCAATTTTATATGCAAAATCTGTTTCTTGTAGTTCTTGCAATACAAAGTCTGTTAATTCTGCATCAGGCAGTGAATCAGGCGTGTCAGATTCTAATATCAGTTGATATTTAATCAGGTTATCATAAACATTTTGAATACGTTGCTCAAAGTCTGATGGGATTTCAGGTATCTGTTGGAATATTTGTATAATTTCTGGAATCGTTTTGCTATTTAACAACAGTTTGAATACTAGGTTTGCAAACAGTGGCAATACATAAAACACACCAGATTCCATATCTATAAATATTGTTTGTGAGTCTGTAATATCTGAAAAGAAATTATCATTATGCTTGAACATTATTCACCTCTGATTTTATAAAGTTTATAATTGTATCAACATTGTCTGAAATAGATTGTGACAATTTTATATTAAAGAATTTAGCATCCCCCAGCAAGCCAAAAATCTTGTTCCAGTCGGCAATTTGATTTTTGGATGGGGTTAACACACTGAACTTAGAAAAATCCATACAAATTCTGGTAATAATATTTGCGGGTGTTGCGGGTATTATTTCTGGTTTGCCATTATTCTTCTTAGAAGGTTCAATCACAGCGACAATTTGTATATTTTCAGATATTAGAGATTTGTCCAGAACCAGAATATCCTTTGTGCTGTTTTCTGGTCGTGACCGATGCGAGATTTTTAATTCTGATGGGATGTTATCTACTAATGACAGCGTTGTATAAATTGGGTTGGCAAACAAAGTGCGGTCTTTTTTAGTTAATGCAATTCTATCATCGCCAATAAATTGCAATCCATGCGCCAAACAATGACCTGATAGTGTGGATTTTCCGTACCCGGACATTCCTGTAATCAGTATTCCACAATTGTTAAAACCAACCACAGCGCCATGTACGACGGCAAAATTAGGTTTATCTAGTACATGATTTAATAATTTCATTAATAAATGATTTTCACCCAGATATAAAAAGTTATCATCAGAATCATTTAATGCAATCACAGATGTATTTTCTTTTTTGATAAATAAACAATGCTGATTAATTATTAAATCGGGCTTTTTATAAATATTATCGTCTATAAAGCAAACATATTCTTTTGATGCATCTATTTGTGGGATTATGTCGTGCAAATTATTCAATATAACCAGTTCTGGCGCATTACTTATACGTGTATTTGGTATTGCTTTGACAAAATATTGTTCAATTTTATCAGCCATCCATTTTATATTGCATTTTAGGTAAATTGGTTCTGTGCCAATATAAACAATTCCACACCATATTGGCGAAGTATTATTTGATACGTCTTGCAGTCTATCAAATATAGATAGAAATTCGGAACGATTAAAATTCTTGATATAGCATGTATTCATTATTTTTTATTTCTGTTATATAATTTATAATTGTGTTTATGCATATATACTAATTTTTCATCACGTTTTACATATTGGTTAACTAGTTCATCTGGGCACATAAAATCAATAACTTTCCATGCGTGTGCTGGAATTGCATTTGGCAAAATAGTATTTAACAATTTAGCCAATATTTTTATTTGATAGTCATAATTTGACATTTTTGCAGTTCGCATAATTTCGCCCCAGTTCAAGTTTGGATTTTCACAGATAATCTTATATACATCCAACACCCACTGTGGATGAGATGCGAAAATTTTATTTACATCTGTATCTAATGACAGACCCTCAAATATAAAGTTTCCATAAAACTCGCACATTTCAATAATGATAATATCTTCTGGTTTTGGTATCAGAACATCACACCCCATTGCATGTAGTGGTTTTGCGCGATTAAACATAACACTGTCCATTTTTGGATTTGTGCCTTTGAATATTGCAAAGTGTATATCAATACACCCTTGATCGCGCAGTTGCAAGTCTGCACTGAAACGCAAGTCATGATTTATATGGAATCCATTTTCCACAGCCATATCAATTGCTTGTCTGTAAATTGGTTTTGGTACTACAAAGTCTGCATCATTCATTGGTCGTGTGCTGTGTGGATATAATAATTTATGAACCAATCCCTTGGTTGCCAGCACAGGAATATTTTCTTGGTTATACAATTTGCATATTTTTTGGAAAGCAGCCATATTCATTGCGTTTTGAAACACTTCGTGATTTATAACGCCAGCCAATTGTTTAGACAGTTGTTTTTTATCGTATTTATAAACCGCACTGGCCAACATAAATACCAACTGTAACGGTTCAGTATAAACGTCAACAGATTTAATAAGTTTTTGTATGTTTGGCGATTTATATACACCTGCATGTGTGCGCAACAAATGAATTAAATTTTTTTGTGGTGTTAAAAATTTTGGAATTCGTAACATAAAAATATCCATACAGTTTATGTATGGATATTATATTTTGTTACCACCAAACGGTCAAGAATAAAACAGATACTAATCATCATTCTTACCCATAATACATTCTTTGTATTCTGTTTCATTTGTTTTTATCCAGCATTGTTGATCCAGTGCTGTATCCCAGCCGTTTGTACCAATTCTTAATTGATCTTTGGACAGTGCTGTACGTGCCTTCTTTGCCAAGCCCATATCTTCTGATGGATTTGGTGCAGATGTCACACCTTCGCAAGAATACAGTTCAGTTTTGGTTGATTCTGGACATGCCGCGCATACATCTTGTTTTGCAGGCAAATAATATCCAACTTCACATACTATATCATCTGGGGTGCCTGGGATGCATGCTGTATTTGTTTCATTTGGTTTCATCCCTTCGTCACACAATTGAAAACCATAAGCAACATCATAACTTGCATCAAATGTTCCGCCCTTGCAGATTCCATGTTTCCAACATGGTGTACATGCTGTATTCAGTGGTTCTAACATTGTACCTTCATCGCATGTAACAGATACGCTTTTACAATTTTTTCTATCGCCAGATGGAATACCCTTTGGACATGTATAGAACCCCTTATCTTCTGTGTCTGATTCTGTGTATGAGACGCCAGGGCAATAATATTTTTCTTCTATGTTAGTGCAAGATTCACATGTTTTTGTTTCTGCTTTGAAAAATGTGCCGGCCAAACATTGTTTTGAAGCGCTGTTGCTGTCACCAGTGTTTCCGCCTGTGTTTCCACCTGTGTTTCCACCACCGCTATTGCCACTAGATTTAGCGACGCATGATTTACCGTCAGTGCTTTGCTGTTGTCCACTTGGGCAACTTTTTAACCCTTGGGCGCTGGATTTTGGATACCAACTTCCACCCGGGCAATATGATAAATACGAACTGCTGGATTTACAGTCTGCGCACTTGCTGGCATTTGCGGGCAAGTATTGACCTGCATCGCATATAACGGTTTTGTATTTGATGTTGGAATGTCCTTTCAAAAAACAGTCTGATTGATCGCCGGCACCCTCTACGGATGTGTAGCCTTCTGGACACAGTTTTACACCTTTGTCAGACAATTCGCTTGTAACTTTGGACCATCTGTCGCGACAGCCCTTTTCAACATCGCCTACCAGCCATGTAAAGTTACCACCACCTGTGCAATAACAACCCGGTTTACATTTTTTTGTTAACAGTGCGCCACAATATGACCCCTTTGGGGCAGGATTTTTATTGCTGCAAGATTTGCCACTGGTTGCAGTGCTGGATGTTGTTGTTTCCGATTTTGTGAAACAATCTGATGCTTTGCTGGCGCCTTTGTTTGATGTTTTGCCATCTGGACACAAGTATATGCCATATCTTGTATTAGATAACTCGCTGGTAACCTTGGACCATCTGTTTTTACACCCCTTTTCAACATCACCAATCAGCCATGTAACAGAGCATTTTGCGCCTTTTTCAACGCCGGTACAATAACATCCCTCAGGACATGATGCGTCTTGGGTATTGTTGCAATATTTTCCAGGACCAACAGGATTGTATCTGTTGCACAACTTTGCGTCCGCATCACCAACCTGTAATGCATAAAAAGACGTCAAAATACACATAAATCTAAATGGTTTTACGTAACGCATGGCGACCAAGGACCCCTTCCTAATTAATAACAATTAATATTATTATATGTTTTTTTTGATATCTATGCAAGACAAAAAAAACACCCAAAATGGGTGTTGTTTTTGCTATTGCGATATCTTTACACCAAATCCCGCATCAAACGATGGGTTGTATGTTGATTCTTCTTCGTATGTAATGGTTCCAACCGCTTCTGATGGTTTGCCATTTTGACCGAAATATTGAATCCATGCATCGTTTGTAGCGATATCGTTTTCTTGTGCAAATTTCAATTTGGAATCGGCTGCGCCTTTCCAATCTGTAAATTGGATTTGTGATTCATCACCTTCTTTTGTAACAACAACAGTATAGTAATCTTTGAATGGCATTGTTAATGTTTCTGTTATTGTTTCGCCATCTATTTCCATTTCTAGTACTGTATCATTGTCTCCTGTTGTGAAACGGTCCTGTTTCCAAGCATTGTTATATTTATAACTGCCTGTGGCAATAGCCTTGCCGCGGAAAGTCATGTTTGTACCAACGATTTCTGTGTATGGTATATTCATAACTTCGTACCCGCCTGCAATAATTGAATAGTCTTTTGTATTATCTGATTCTGTCATAATATCATAACCAAAATCTGAATATCGCAGTCCCGTAGATTTTCCTTCGCCAACATCTATGCCGTGCATTTTAATTTCTTCGGTATGGTTTTGTGGTTTCCATTCACCTTCGCCATTGTCAAATTTGGCCAATATTTCATCTTTGATGTCTTTGCCTTCCAATTGTTTTTCCAGTGCTTTACGTAATTTAGCAGGATCGGTGATTTCGGCCAAGAAGTAATCAGAATGCCAATCAGAAATTACATACTTAAACACATGTTGTGCAAAAGTGGATGTTTCGCCACTGCGTGTAATGGTTAATTCATCACCGTTATCAAACAGTTCCAGTGTATCAATTCTGCCGTTATCATCTGTCAAGAAACGTACGTACATTTCTTCGCCCGGTTTTACACCAGTTGGATAAAATTTAATATCTTCCAGTGTGTATTCATCGTATTTTTTACCATTAATTTCAACTGGGCTGGCAGAGCGGATTACGATTGGTGTGCTGCCATCTTTTGCGATAAATATTTGTGATGCAACAGATGTAACTTTTTGATTGCTGCCTCTTGCATCTGCGGAAATATAATGTTCGCTGGTCAATGGGCGACCATCTGTCGGTGTTCCCGCTGTGGCACCACCACTGATTGGTGCAGAACTGCCACCACCACATGCAGCCAATGCGCAAACGCTTGTTAATAATAATGCTTTCTTCATCGCTTTCCCCTTTTTTATATGTATTATATCCTAGTAGTATAAGCATACTGCATATAAATACAAGGTTTTTTATTTATTGTAAAATTAACATATATAAATATGTTGCGTACAGTGCTAAAAATGAAATACCCGCAATTTTTCCCAGTTTTTTATGTTTGAAAGTGAATATCATTAGTAATGCTGCCGCTAATATTGCGAATGCGCCATCAAATAAAAATTCATGGCTAAATGGAATTGGTAATATCAGCCCTGTAATTCCCAGTACAAACAATATATTAAATATATTTGAACCGACAATGTTGCCAATTGCAATATCAGATTCCCCTTTGCGTGCAGCAATAACACTGGTAACCAGTTCTGGCAGGCTGGTTCCAAATGCGACAACTGTTAATCCGATTACGCGTTCTGAAATACCAATATATTTTGCAATGTCAACAGATGCTATGACGGTAATTTTACTGCCAAATATCAGTGCCAGCATCCCAAATAATATAAACAAGATAATTTTAATTATACTGATATGTTTTATGTTTGTGTCCGTATCCGCATTGCCGCGCGCAATTATAAACAAATATCCTAAAAACAGGATAAATAACCCAATTAATACCTCTGCGCCAATGCGTGATATTATACCGTATTTCCAACCAAGCCAGCATACCAATAATGTGATAAAAGTCATAAAAGGCATTTCAAAACGAACTGTGTTTTTTTGTACGCTAAGTGTTGCAATCAATGACGTTATACCCAATATCAGAAATATGTTTGCAATATTTGACCCCAAGATATTTCCAATCGCAATTGCATTAGAACCTGCCATCGCAGAAGAAATACTGACGGCTGCTTCGGGTGCGCTAGTTCCCATGGCAACAACAGTCAGACCAATAATTATTGCAGGTATGTGCATACGGTCAGCCAGTGCAGATGCACCATCAACAAAATAATCTGCCCCTTTGATAAGCAAGGTAAAACCAAAAACAAGCAATAAAATATTTATTAACATCTTTTTCTCTTTTTTTTACATGCAAAATAGTATCGTAAATATGAAAAAAAATTGCAATAAATATATTGGTTTTTATTTTTTTATTGTTATAATCGCCCCGAAAAGTATTAGGAAAGAAAGATGAATAAACAAAAAATAACCTTTGATTTAGATAATGTAATATTTGATATGAAACCGTTGTATAAGACAGCGTTTCGTCGTGCAGGTGCTCATTATGTTAAGCCAACCAATTGGAATCTGAAAGAATGTTATGATAACCCAGATGTTGTTAATAATCTGTTGGAATTGTTTGGTGATGATTTGTTATATACAATGCCTGTCTTGAACAAGAATATACCGTATATATTAAACGGTTTGATTGCGAATCCTGAATATGAAATTTTATTTGTCACAGAACGTAAATATAAACAGCCGGATAAAACCTTTAATCAACTGCGCAGTGCGGGTATAAATTGCCGTTATAATCAGGTCGTTGACCAAGATGGTTTAAAGTCAGATATATTAAAAGAATTAAATCCTATGATGCACTTTGACGATGGTCCATTGGTTGTGGCAGGCTGTCTGGACAAAGGCGTGCCAGTAACAATGATAAGTAATAATAATACATTATATAATCATTATTTGTGCTCTAAGGTTCAATACTATGATACATTACAACGTGCATTGATTGCAAACGGAATATATAACCCACAACACAACAGGTAATGTATGAAACCAACGATTTGTGCGATTGTTGCAACAGGTCCTTATGATGTAATTGGTTGTGATAATCGTATGCCATGGCATTCTGCGCAAGACTTTTATCATTTTCGTCATACAACAATGGGATTTCCGTGTGTATTTGGTAAGAATACTTTTCTTGGTATAGGAAACCGGCCATTGCAGGGCAGGTTGAATATTATATGCAGTTCTAAATATAACGATAAATTTATGCCAAATGGCTGTTTTTATGCGTCTTGTATTGAATCTGCAATTCAGCAGTCGTGTAGTTTTGATAAAGTATTCATATGCGGTGGTGCCAGTGTTTATGAATATGTTTTTGATATGGATTTAATAGATGTTTTTTATCTAACAAAAATCTATAATCCAGATTTAGCAAAAAATGTTCTGCAAAATCCACAGCGATATACATTTTTTCCAAAAAATACAGATACATATTTTACAACTGATAAATGGCAATCGGAACAGATAATTTATCCAATAAATATATTGCCACCAGAAAAAACACCAACCGTATCAACGTTTTTCAAATACACTCGTATCAGATAAGAAACTATCAGATTATCAATATGTACTGCCAGTGTATCCAAATCCAGATGCAATCATGACTTTTTGGAAATAACAAATCTATTTAATATACTTTGATACCGCTTTCAAAGAGCAAAACAATACAACCGTCATTGTCAGTATCGCTAGCAATGTTGTGGTGATTCCAAATCCGTCCATTAAAAATTTGGCGGCGATTAAGAATGTTGCGCCCGATACAGTTGATGTCATTTCACGTGTTGATAAAACGGTCCCGCGTTCTGTTGATTTAATGCTGTGATGAATCAGTGTGTTGTATTGCAAATTGTTTAATATACGAATAGCGGGAACAACAGCCATAATTGCACACGCAATATATGCAAGTGGCATAATGTTGGTAGTTATTGCTAATAATCCAAGTAATGCACCCGTAATAATCCCAACGATTGTAATTATTGAAACTTTGATTTCGCCCAACTTGTTACATATTTTGTACGCATATTTGGCAAAGAATATCGCAGATAACTGATTTATTCCCAGGTAAAATCCGAACAAGCCTACTGGTATCTGTGTGAATTCCATAATTGGCTGCAGTGTCCAAAATAAAACGATGGTAAATGCGCTAAACAAAGATGGAAACAGAATTAAATTGCGTAATCTTGGATTTTTTAGAGTTGCTACCGTAACAGAAACAGCATCTGCTATTGCTGATTTATTTTTTACAACACGCTTGATTTCAGACAGTTCTGGTATGAACATCAAAGCAATAAATGCAATAAATGCGAACAATGATTCAAACCACAATACGCCGTTTGTACCAATGTATCCAAATAATATCCCACCTAAAATTGCAGATATAAAACATGCTGTGCTGGCAAATGTAGAAATGTTGCCAAATTCCTTCAAAAACTGCTTTTGTGATTTGTTGCGTTTCATCAGGTCATACGTGTACGCTTCTAATGTGCCAGAAAACAGTGCGCTGGATATACCCAGCATGGCTTCGCCCAGAACCAGTGCCCAGAAACCGTATGCAATTGCAATAATAACAAAGCCTAACATTGAAAATAACGCGCCAACCTGCATAACGCGTTTGCGACTGAAACGATCAGATAAATATCCAGACGGAATTTCAAACAAAAAAGCAGATAAACGAAATAATCCTTGGATTAAAAAGAAGTCGCCAACAGATACACCCTTGTTGGTGTAAATTAAAACGATAACGGGTATTGTTAACATAAAATGATGGAAAAACCATCCGATTTTTAACCATGCCAATCCGCGTTTTACAGAAATATCACTGAATTTTTTCATCATGTGTGCATGGTATATCGTTTTAGGAATCTATGCAACCACAATAATTGTTGAAACAGGAATGTTTTGACAATTTATACAGGAAAAATAATTTTTGTTTATAGTGTTTTATTGCACAGGTATTGGTTCAGCAGATTGAATTTTGTGCGTGCATATTGTGCGATTATCTCGTTATGTTTCATGATTTCATGTGGGTATGAAATTATACCACTGTAATCCTGTGAAGTTGTTAGTGTTCTAAAGTTTTCAGTTTGAAATTCATCATTGTCAAAATACAGGCATAATGCATGATAAAACAAGTATGGATTATTAATTGTGCCCATCATAAGTTCAATTGGTGTGCGTTCAATTCTTGGTGTATAAATCTGGGCCATAGATATTTTTTGTGATTTTTTTTCTATAGCATTACGAATACGTCTTGTAAATTCTGTTATATCCATACATGGTTTTACGCCATATTGCTGCGCATAAATTAAAATGTTTTCTGGCTTTCTCAAATCACTTAAATCAGGTATTGTGCGATCCAGTTTTTGTAATGTTTGTGTATAGTTTGCATAAATTGTTTTGTCTTTTGGCATATTATTAGACAATAATACATAATACTGAAATGTATTAAATAAATCCACATAGCACCATAATTCGTTGTGTTGTGAAAACAGAATCATATTATGAAAAGGCTCAAATTGTTTGTTGTTCAGTTCAACACTTATATCCACAGGATTCATTGGACAAAAAGGTATTAAATTATAATCGTATTCTATGTTGCGTACAATATTACCTGATTTTATTACTTTTAATCCTGGTTCTAAATATTTGAAATCTATGTTTTGTGACATTGCATAGTTAAAAGCAATTTTTGCTATGCCCGCCTTAAAGGCTGAATTTTGTAAATCAAAATTATATTCAACGATTTCTAGTGGCAAATGTGAAATGTCACCGCGTATTTCACGACTTAGTTCTGGACAAGAAACAACTTTGCCCCCTTTGATATTCGCATTGTATATTTTACCATTATACTTTGCTTTGCCTGTGCATGGTGGCAAAGATTTTGTATTGTTGGTTTTTGAAAAATTATCTATCTGACTGATAATTGGGTTAAATATTTTTGTAAATGGGGCATCAATATGTTTGCTAATAAAATTATTGCATTCTGGACAGCATATATCTTCTGATTCTAACAGTCCACCCAGCGCGTTTTGGATAACGTGCTCGCTGCTGCGTTTGGTGATTTCTTTGTTGCAATAAATACAATGTGTTCTTTGTGTCATAATATATTTATTGTAACACTAATATATAATTTGTCAATATAAATATGATTAAATAATAAACCGCCACAAAACGCAGCGGTATATGTTGTTTGTAGTGTTTTACATGCTTCCTTTGCCGTCAGAAGTTCTTATGTTATTTTTTATTATGTTTACTTTGACAGTATTTTTAATTAAACGTGTTCCTTGTTTCATAGCATCGCTTTTCTGCGAAGATTCCAACAAAGTTTTTACCCATCTTGGATGTTGATTAATTGTCCACGCACATTGAAAAGCGCACATCGCAGCAGTATCTGGACGAAGCCCGTTATCTAAGCGAAAAAACCAAGGTGTTGTACCTGTTTTTGTAACTGCTCGCATCCATATATAAGAGCCTGTTTTTGATGGAGCCGGATTGCCAGATTGAAATACTTGACCATATGTGTCAGATTGCAATACATGGAGTTCCAAAATATCTTCTGTGCCAGGTGTTTTGAATACTTGCTTAATTTGGTCTTGTCTTGAAATTTCTTTACCATGGTATTTTGTAGCAGGTTTGTTATCAACAAATATTCCATCACGGTTTATTGTAATATAATCCTTGCTCGTTATTTGCTCTGTCATATCGTTACACTCCTATGTCTGTATGATATCACACATATATATGATGGTAAAGCAGAATTAATCATATTATTAAATCAGGTATGTTACTAACACATCTCAACTATGACAAAATTGGACATAGATACAGGATAATCTGCAAATTTCAAATGCCTATCAACCATTTGCGAAATAATCTTAAAACAATAAAGTTGACAAAAACAACAAGTTTCTCTATAATAGATGGGAAATGACAAGAAATAGTTTGCATTTTAATCAGATTTCAAAATGTGCGCAGATTTGCGTACGTGGTTTTTATTACGCCTATTAACCCCTTATGGTGTTATGGGTTTGATTGGCTTTGGCACCA
>JAZOTB010000025.1:0-98989 GCA_045657405.1 Candidatus Enterousia sp. | reverse complement strand
GGATTTTTCAACAATTGGTCTAAAACTATTAAGTGTGACCATAGAAGGCAATATGACAATTGCCAATAAAATGGTTGCAATAATACATATTATGGACCAAAAAATTCTGCGTTTATATCTGGGTTTTAATGCCATTCTCTCTTTCCTTGTATTTTTATTATAATGGATTATATTTAAGATTGTTAATAAAAAAATGAAAAAAGCAGAATTTTATCTTGAAAGTGATTACAAACCTATGGGTGATCAACCGACTGCAATTGCAGAATTGGTTGCTGGGGTTAATGAAGGGCGTCAGTCACAGGTGTTGTTGGGGGTTACTGGTTCTGGAAAAACTTTTACAATGGCTAATGTTATTGCTGAACTTGGGCGGCCCGCTTTGATTATGGCACCAAACAAGATTTTGGCCGCGCAGTTATATACTGAAATGAAGTCTTTTTTCCCAAGAAATCATGTTGAATATTTTGTGTCTTATTATGATTATTATCAGCCAGAAGCCTATATGCCAACAACAGATACTTATATAGATAAAGATGCGTCTATTAATGAACAATTGGATCGTATGCGTCATAGTGCAACACGTGCAATGTTGGAAGAACGTGATGTTGTTGTTGTTTCTAGTGTTTCTTCTATTTATGGTATGGGGTCTCCGGAACAATATGCAGGTATGCGTGTTGTGTTAAATGTTGATGATTGTGTTTCGGTCGCTGATGTTGTTCGTTCTTTGGTGGATATTCAATACAAAAGAAATGATGTAGCACCTGCACGTGGTGAATTTCGTGTGCGCGGTGATACATTAGATGTTTTTCCTTCTCATGCACTTGATAGGGGATGGAAGATTTCTTTTTGGGGTGATGAAATAGAAGAAATTTGGGAATTTGATACTTTGACAGGCGCAAAATTGCACAAATTAAACAGAATTGCAATTTATCCAAATACACACTATGCAACGCCTATGCCTAGTGTGTTGCAGGCAATTACACAAATTCGTAAAGATTTGAATGAAAGATTGGATTTCTTTCATAATAATATGAAATATATAGAAGAACAAAGATTACGAGAACGTGTTAATTTTGATATTGAAATGATGGAAAGTACAGGTACCTGTCGTGGTGTTGAAAATTATTCAAGATATTTGTCAGGAAGGCTGCCTGGACAACCGCCACCAACATTATTTGAGTATTTGCCAAAAGATGCTGTTTTGTTTATAGACGAAAGTCATGTTACAGTGCCACAAATTGGTGCGATGTCGCGTGGCGATAGGGCAAGAAAAGAAACATTGTCTCAGTATGGTTTCAGACTGCCTTCGTGTATTGATAATAGGCCATTGACATTTGATGAATGGGATAGTTTGCGCCCACAAACAATCTTTGTTTCTGCAACGCCGGCTGAATGGGAATTAAATCAATCTGGCGGTATTGTTTCAGAACAGGTTATTCGTCCGACAGGACTGTTAGATCCGATATGTGAAGTCCGGCCAACAGAACATCAGGTTGATGATTTATTATATCAGGTAAAAAATGTTTCTGGTCGTGTTTTGGTTACAACTTTGACCAAGAAAATGGCGGAACAACTGACGGATTATTTGAATGAAAATAATGTACGCGCAAAATATTTGCACAGCGATATTGAAACACTGGAACGTATAGAATTACTGCGTGAGTTACGTTTGGGAAAATTTGATGTATTGGTTGGTATAAATTTGTTGCGCGAAGGTTTGGATGTTCCTGAATGCGAGATGGTTGCAATTATGGATGCGGACAAAGAGGGTTTTTTGCGTTCTGCGCGTTCGCTGATACAAACAATTGGACGTGCAGCACGAAATGCAAATGGTCGTGTTATTTTATATGCGGATAAAATTACAGATTCTATGCGGTTCGCACTGGAAGAAACGGCACGTCGTCGTGAAAAGCAAATGGCTTATAATATGGAACATAATATTGTGCCAACAACTGTGTCCAAGGCTGTTTTTGCCGAAGTGGGTAATGTGCAAGAAAAAACTGACAAAGGAAGAAAATTTGTTTATGATAAATCTGGCGGTGTAATGGATGCAGAATCTATTCGCAAAGAAATAAAGAAGTTAACGCAGAAAATGCGTAATGCTGCTGAAGACTTGGAATTTGAATTAGCGGCTGAAATTCGTGATCAGATTCATAGTTTAGAAGATGATTTATTGTTGGTGGAGTAGGAATATGAAAGAATTTATTTTGTCGGATGTTGAACAAATGCGTGCATGGGCATCTGATTTTGCAAAAACGTTAACTGCGCCTGTGACGGTTGCTTTGCATGGTGATTTAGGTATGGGAAAGTCAGAAGTTGCGCGTGCTGTTATAAAAACACTGCGTGGTGCAGATACTGTCGTGCCAAGCCCAACTTTTACGATTGTACAAAACTATGATGGAATTTCGCATTTTGATTTGTATCGTTTGATGGATGCATCAGAATTAATAGAGGTTGGTTTACAAAACGCAATAGATAATGATATTGTTTTGATTGAATGGCCTGATATAGCGGCTGATATGTTGCCCGCAGATGCGATTCATGTTTATATATATGAATATGATAATGGCAGAAAAATAGTTGTTAAATAATTACATTGCACGTAATAAATAACCGCGTCTAAACATGCATTTACGGTATGCGCCAACAGATTTAGATGTTGTGTTACGTGGTACGGACATCAGGCTACGTTGTCCAACATCCCTGTATTCGTTTGATTGAAATGTTACCCATAAACCATCCCAGTCAGGCATAAGTCCGCTTTGATTTGGGGCGATTAACTTTGCAATTCTGGAACGTGGTTGGTATGAAGGCTGGTTTATTCCAAGACATGATTTGTGGTCGCGCACAAACTGTTCTGTGGTGACGGCTTCGTTTTCCCAATTAAGTATAGTTGCATCATCAATGCTGCCACGATTGGCGGATGCACAGGCAGTTAATACTAGTAAAAGTGGTAAAATTTTTATTCTCATATTTTATATTATAATTTAATTGCCTTTTTAGGGCAATAGTTTTTATAATGTAAAAAAGAGAGAAAGGATTTTATCAATGGCGATAACTGTTCAACAGTTTGTAAAGTTGGCTAATTTGTATAATCAGACCGCAATAGTTATGTCGGCTATCTGTGTGCAAAAAGGCGGAATTGCAATGGAAAATTATGTCGGGCGTTTTTATGCTGCAGATTTGTTAGAGTATGTTGTAGAATATGGAAGACGTCTGATTGCGCAGGAAAAAGATTTGTCGCCAGATATAAAAAATTTGATTGGACGATTTGCTGCGTCGTTTGAACGTGTAAAAAAAATGACTACGCCAACGCAAAAGCCAATACATGAAATGACATTGGAAGAGTTTGAAAAGGTTATGAATATTTGATATAAATGTTCAAATAGCAAAGGGGAAAAAGAAAATGGCTTGTTTAGCAAAATACTTGGGTGCGGTTCTTGCAGGGGTGATATTGTTGGGATGTGTCCAGCAACAACAGCAAGAAGTTATGCCGATGTATGATACTGTCACTGTGGTTGATAGTTTGGTTATTGATGAAAATTCTGTGCCGATTTTTCCAAAGAAAGCAGCGTTGACAACTGACACTGCACGGCGTTTTTCTATTGAATTGCCAAAAAGATGTGAGGTAGATTGGGATAATCAAAAAGTTGTATCTGTTGTTCCAGAAGAAAAGGTAGAGATTATTCGTTTGGGGACGGGTGATTCGTTGCCTGAATTGAAAGTAGATGATTATGAATTCAAGGATTTAACTGTTAAACAGGCTTTGGATAAATTGTTGATTGGGACAGATGTGTCCGTTGTAGAAGATGAAAGTTTGTATGAAAAAATAACAGGCAGTATTTCAACTGGTACGCTGGCTGATGCGATAGAGTTGATGACAAAAATGGGGCGTGCTTATTATTCTTATGATGCTCATAATGGGGAATTGCATTTGACCCATCGTGCAAAATGGTTGATAAAAATGCCTCAGAATGAAACGATAATTATGGCATTGTTAGATGCAATGCATGGTGCGGATATGCGAAATTTGTTGGTTGATTGGCAGGATAAGACGGTTGTTTTTGAAGGTAATTACCAAACAGAACGAGAAGTCGTCAAGATAATTGCAGATATTGCTAGTAAAAAATATATGATTGCATGGGATGTTGATGTGTATCGTGTTTATCCGCGTACAGATAATCCAATTGTGTGGATGAATTTGTTGCCTGCATTTGGTGATAAAAATATAAAAATGTCAATTCCAGGTGTTGTTGGTCGTGCGTTGGTTGTTGGACCAGAAATAAATACAAAAACATTACAAGAATTTTTAGCGCAACAAGCAAATGTTGTTTTGATTTCTCAGGGAACTTTTGCAATTCCAAATGGTTGGCAGTCGCGTTTTGATATTGGTCAATGTGGAAAAGAAGAACGACTGGAAACAGATTTGATTGTTGGTGCCACAGGAACATATGGTGATTTTGGTGGGCGTAAAAAAATAGATGCAAAAATAGTGTTGCGCACATCAAATGGTGAATTGTCTTCGTTTAATATACCTTCATCAGTTGGTGATAATTATGTTATTGTTGGTATTCCAACTCATTCGTTTGTTACAACGCCAGAAACACTGATTTCGCCATTTGCAGAGTTGGTTGTGTTTATGTCGCCTCGTGTTATATCTGTGCTTGATGGTGTGACAGGACATGATGATAATACCGAAGATTTGATTGGTGATGCATTACGTGATTTTCTTAATGAATAGGATATAATATGTTTTCAAAACTGGAAAGAAAAGTCGCTTTTAGATATTTGGGAGCCAAAAAACGTGGTTTTGGTTCTGTTATTTCATGGGTATCATTAGTTGGTATTATGTTAGGTGTTGCGACTTTGATTGTTGTAATGTCGGTTATGGGTGGCTTTCATGATACGTTATTGGGACGTATTGTTGGAATGAATGGACATGTTGTTGTTTATCATCAGGATGGTGCAATTGCGGACTTTGATTTCTTGATTGATAAAATGAAACAAAACAAGATTGTGGCCGAAAATATAACAGGTATTGTACCAATTGCAGAAGGACAAGTTATGGCGACTGCAAATGGAAATAATACAGGTGCAATGATACGTGGTATTCGTATGTCTGATTTGGCGGCAAAAACACAGACGGGGACACGTGTTTATGGAAAAGATTTATCTGCAATAGCAGATGGTGAATTAGTAGCAGGGGCATCATTGACACGTGCATTACGTGTTGGTATGGGGGATAAAATTTCATTGGTGTCCGCAAATGGCGCAACCCCAACACCATTTGGTTCTATGCCACGAATTATGTCTTATCCTGTGTTAAGTTCTTTCTTTATGGGAATGTATGAATATGATTCTGGTTATATATTTATGCCATTAGAGACAGCACAAAAATATTTGAATATTCCTAATTCTGTAACACATATTGATTTGTTTTTGAAAAATCCAGAAGATACGACAGGTGTTGTGTCTGCGTTGGGGCGTTTGTTGCCAGATGGTTTTGTTGTGCGCGATTGGCGTGATTTGAA
Organism: Candidatus Enterousia sp.; assembly: GCA_045657405.1. Lineage (GTDB taxonomy): Bacteria > Pseudomonadota > Alphaproteobacteria > Rs-D84 > Rs-D84 > Enterousia. The sequence continues at coordinate 93,461 of JAZOTB010000025.1, read as the reverse complement.
TCGTGGTTTTGTTGGTGCGTTACAGGTTGAATCAAATGTTATGTTTTTAATATTATTGCTGATTGTAATTGTGGCTGCGTTTAATATTGTGTCGTCATTGGTTATGTTGGTCAAAGATAAAAACAAAGATATTGCTGTTTTGCGAACATTTGGTGTATCTCGCAAATCTATGATGAAAATATTTGTGTTATCTGGTACGTCTATTGGTGTTATAGGTGCTTTTTTTGGTACGATATTAGGCGTGATAATTGCTATCTATATTGAACCAATCAGACAGTTTTTTCAATGGTTAACAGGACGCGATTTATTTCCGGCCGAATTATATTATTTATCTGAATTGCCATCTAAGTTAGTTCTAACAGATGTATTGGGGATCGCATTGATTGCAGTACTGTTGGCATTTTTGGCGACATTGTATCCTGCGTGGAAAGCCGCGAATACGGACCCAGTAGAAGTGTTGCGAAACGAATAAAGATAAAAAGGAAAAGTTGTAAATGGCGAATATTTTGGATTCTTTATCAAGGGTAAAACAGGGCGACATTGTTTTGTCTGTTCGTGATATAAAAAAGACGTTCATAGAAGGTGGTCAGCCATTGCATATTTTGCGCGGTGGTGGATTTGATTTGCATCGTGGTGAAATTATCGCGTTGGTTGGACAGTCTGGATGTGGAAAATCTACGCTGTTACAATGTGTTGGATTGTTGGATAAACCAAGCGGTGGTAGCATTGTTGTGTGTGGCGCGCCAGTGCAAAAAATGGATGAAGATATGCGGACTAAAATTCGCAGAAACAAATTGGGGTTTGTATATCAAAAGCATAATTTGCTGTCTGATTTTACGGCCTTGGAAAATGTTGTTTTGCCGATGTTGGCAAATGGGATGGATGAAACATTGGCAAATTCTCGTGCTATGAAACTGTTGCGTGCAACAAATGTTGCGCATCGTGCATCGCATGTGCCAAGTGAAATGAGTGGCGGTGAACAGCAACGTACTGCGTTGGCGCGTGCGTTAGCAAATAATCCAGATATTTTGTTGGCTGATGAACCAACAGGCAGTCTGGACCCCCAGCATGCAAGCGCTGTATTTGATTTGTTGCTGGATATTGTGCGAAAAAACAAAATGGCAATGTTGTTTGTTACGCATGATATGAATCTTGCAAACAAGGCAGATAAAAAAATAACTATTCACAATGGCCTCGTTCAATAGTATAATAGGGAAAAATAGGAGAGGGAGTATGAAAAAGAAACAAGTAAAAAATACCCAAAAAACATGCAAGGCCGTTTATACGCGTGGCCAGAAAATAAAGGGCTGGTTGGCATTTGTTATGTTGTTTGTTTGTGGTATTATGGTTGGTGTCAGTGTCGGACAAAATAATGCCAATTCAAAACAATCTTTGGCCCAGACAATAAACGAAATTCAATCAGAACAAAAAGACGCTTGTGTCGTTGTAGAAGAAATTCAATTAGGTTGGTTGTTTGGTGAAAATTCTGCAAATATAGAAGATCATAAAAGTAATATCCGTGTTTATGAAACATTGTTCCAACATGGATGTGAAGAAAATAAAGTTAAATATCGTACAGCAATTGCACGTGAAATGGAAATTCTTGATGCATTAGCTGGTGAACAAAAAAACTTATCAACATGTGAAAAGATAGAGGCTTCTTTGCTGGATACGTTGCCGCCTGATGCTGTTAATACAAGCCCAGATGAAAGAATTGTGCGTGCAAAAATTTATGCAAATCTGTCAGAACGTGGTTGTCCAGAAAATACAGCAAAGTATGTTGAAATGGCAAAACAAGAATTGGAAATTTCACGTGCATTGGTAGATGACGCATTTCAACAACATGAAACAATAGATGTTGTTGAAACATATAAACGTCTGAATATGCAAGCGGCTGCAGAAGAAATTTTTGAAACTGTAAAAAAATTAACAAATCCTGCGATTGATTTTATCTTGCAAGTTGAAAAAATTATAAACGAACAATAAAGGAGTAATTATGAAACTGTTATTCGCTTTGTTCGGAATTGTTTTTGTCACAGGTGTATTTGCACAAGATGATGCGGTAACAACTGGGGTTGCAGAACGTGTAACATGTTCTGATATTCAAGAACAGATTACAGAGTTATCAGAATTACAAGAATTAGATGAAGATTCAGAAAAACAGTTGACTAAACTGAAAAATGATTTTCGTGTTAAATGTTCACGTAGGGCTGGAAAGCGTAAAACATCTGCGTCTGGTCGTGTAATAATTCAAGCAACAACAGAAAAAGCGGAACAGGTTGTGTCAACAGTAGATGTGGCAGGTTCTGATGCAGAAAAAGTAGATCTTGCAGAAACAACAACCGAGGTTGCTGATGTTGCAACCGTTGATACAGAAGCAGCACCAGTAGAACAAACTGCTGAAGAAGTTGTTGTTGCAGAAGAAATAGACGAAGAAGCATTATTAGAACAAGAATTGGCTTATTTGGATGCAGGATTATGTGCAGATGGAACAAGTCCAAATAAGTTTGGTTGTTGTGGTGATGAAATATTCAAGGATTTGGGTAATACTGTTTTTGCATGCTGTCCAAAAACAGGCGGGGATTGTTTTCCACCAATAGAAAAAAAGGAATAAAAAAATGAAGAAAAATACAAAGAAAAAAACAGTTGCAAAGGCAAAGAAATCTGTATCGTGGGTATCTTGTATTATTGCGTTTGTATTAGGTGCGTTGTTTGGAATTTTAATTTATGCGAATATTGATTCTATTTCATTTGGTGATTTGCCAAATTGCCCAGATGGTACAGCGCCAAATGCAAATGGTTGTTGTGCTGGTGAAGTTTATACAAATATGGGAGATTTGGGGTATAATTGCTGTCCAGAAATAGGTGGGGATTGTTTCCCTCCTATAAGGTAACTTTTTATAGTAAAAAAAATAAACCGCCATTTGGCGGTTTTTATTTGCCCAGACACAGTTGTCCGAATGTCATATCCATAACTTCTGATGCGGTGATGGTGCCAAGAATTTTGCCAATCGCATCTGCTGCGCGTCTGGTGTGTTCTGCAAATATATCGTAATTATCGCCAGATGCAATAGCGTTCCCCAGTTCGCTGTGTGCAGATTCTAATAATGTTTTCGTACGTGCATTTACACATAATGCAGATTCTGCGCCATCAAACATTTCATGGATTTTTGTTCGTAATATTTCCATTAAATTATTCATACCTTCGCCCGATTTTACAGATGTATAAATTGCATTTTTGTAATTATGATTTTTTATTATATCTGATTTATTTATAACAATAATTTCATTGTTGTTTAAATTACTGTGTTTCACAGATTCTGGCGTATAGACATGGATTATGATGTCTGCATTTTCAATTTCTGACATTGTGCGTTCAATACCGATACTTTCAATCGTGTCGGATGTTTCGCGAATTCCCGCAGTATCAGACAGGTTTATCATAAAACCGTCAATGTCAATTGTGGCAGACACAACATCACGAGTTGTTCCTGCAATATCAGACACAATTGCACGGTTTGAACCAACGATATAATTAAAGATTGATGATTTGCCAACGTTTGTTTCGCCTGCCAAAACAACGTTTATTCCGCCATGAATACCACGTGCGGTTTTATATTGTGATAATGCGTTTCCGATTTTATCAAATAATTCTTCTGCGTTGTGGTGAACTGTGTCACAGATGTTTGCAGGTAAATCATCTGGGCTGTAATCAAGAATTGCTGCGGCGTATGCGGATACTTCTATCATTTTATTACGCCATGCGTTATATACACTACTGTCAGCCCCCATCATTGAACGCAATGCATGTTTGCGTTGCATATCTGTTTGTGCATCCAATAGCGCGGCCAATCCATCAACATCGGCCAAGTCCATTTTATTGTTATAAAATGCGCGTTTGGAAAATTCCCCGGGTGTTGCCATACGCATATTTTTTGTTTGTAAAAAATCAAAGACTTTATTTATAACCGCAGGCGCACCGTGTGTATGTAATTCAATAACATCTTCGCCTGTAAAAGAATTTGGAGCAGGGAAGTAAATAGCCAAACATTGGTCAATCAAATCATTATTTTCATCACGCAGGTTTGTAAAATATGCGTGACGTGGTGTTGAATCTGATTTGTTTATAAAAGTTGCAAAAGTATCAGATAAATTTTCGCCAGATATACGAATGACAGCCACGCCAGATTTTCCATGTCCACTTGATAATGCAAAAATTGTGTCGTTATTCATGTTGTGATGCCTGTTGTTTTAATAAATTTTGTTCCATTGCGCGTGCAATTTCTGATACGCGATTTTCAATGCCAGATGGATTAATTATTTTTCCGCCCAATGGGTGTTCTGTTGCAGTTTGTTGCATTATTTCAAATAATTCATTTTGCCAGTTTGGGCGTGTAAAGAATATTGTGTTGTCTTGTAATGCGCATGCAAATATTCCGGCCAGATATGGATATGTAGAACTGGCACCACCAAGTCTGGTATAATAATACCCGCCTTTAAAATATGGGGTAGTTTTACCATTTGTTGGTATTCCGACAAGTTTTTTTAGCAATGGTTTCGTTGCATCAGGACCAAAACGTTTGTCGCGACTATAAAACGGGCCCGATTTATACCCTCCACCTAAAACCATAATGCCATTTTTTTCACATTCTGCGAATAATTCATTTGACTCTTTGGCAAACATGTCGTCAAGACGACCCCAACTGCAAGATAAAAATCTGATTTTTTTATTTTCTGGTAATGTTTTATTTATTTCCAAAACACGACGAATTGCCATGTTGTAGTATTTTCTGTGTCCTGGTTGTAAAGGTTTTTCGGTTAGTTTTGCTGTTGCTTTTTCGTATTTATTTTCATTTACCCAATTGTTTGCAGCAACATAATATATATCACCATCCGGTGCAGTACCCGTTGTTTTTCCGGCAGCACAACCGACAACCAAACTGCCATGATAATCTGGGGTTGTTGAATCGTTTTCTGGCCATGTGCCAACCGCTTCATAGTGTTTTATTCTGTCTGCATATTCTGGGTGTTCGCGATTTAGTCGTTGGTCAATAATTGCGATGCCAATATTTTTTCCTGTTTTGCCAAGACTGTGTATATCTTTTATTTCTGTCGGTTGTTTTGAATCTTCTAGCAATTGTTGTGGGTTTATTTTTTCAATGATATCGGTTGGCCAAATTACATTGTCGGTCCAGCTGATAATATTATCTGTATCTTCAAAAGATGTTTGACCTGTCATAATTTCTGATGAAATAGCAACGTCAGATAAATCACAGTCGTGTATTTCTTTGAACTTGGAACGTTTATTATCAAATTCTTGTTGTGTAATTTTTTTCATACTTTATTTTCCCTTGCTGATTTCTTTTAATGCCATTGGGACCAGTTTTGATACGTCAGAATCTGGATTTTCATTTACCAGTTTTTGTGCCATTTCAATTATATCAAGTCTGCGGTAACCCAACGATTCCAACGCCATCAATAAATCAGGCAGTGCAGAACCCACGCCACTTGGCGTGGTTGTGGCAAATAATGTGGCAGATGCACCACCAACCTTGTTCTTTAATTCAACGATAATTTTTTCAGCCATCTTTTTACCAACGCCTGGGGCGGTTGCAATTGTTTTTGCATCACCTGTTGCAATTGCAGAAATCAATGTGTCAGACTTTATCGTGCCCATTATTGCCAATGCAACCTTTGGACCAACGCCAGATACGCCAGTTAGCATATTAAATAAATCTTGGGATTGCAGGGTTGAAAAACCAAACAAGCGAATTGAATCTTCGCGGACAATCGTTTCAATCCACAGTTCCACAGTAGATTTGTGGGTCAGGTATTCTGCGGTAAAAACCTTGTATCCTACACCATGAACCAACAAAATAATAAAACCATCGCCAATATAGTCAACTATGCCTTGCAATTTTCCAATCATTTGTTATCCTTTTACTGGTAATTTTAATCTAAATAAATAAAAAGGTCAAATATGAGTGGACACAGTAAATGGCATAATATTCAACATAAAAAGGGCGCAGCCGATGCCGCACGTAGTGGTTTGTTTACAAAACTGGCACGTGAAATCACTATGGCTGCCAAGTTGGGCGATAAAAACCCAGATAACAACCCAAGATTACGTTTGGCTATTTTGACGGCTCGCAAGAATTCTATGCCAAATGATAATATTAAACGCGCAATTGAAAAAGCGTCTGGTGCAAATACAGAAAGTTACGAAGCAGTTAGATACGAAGGTTATGGTCCTGGTGCTGTGCCTGTTATCGTAGAAGCATTGACAGATAATCCACGTCGTACTGTGCCAGAAATTCGTAATATCTTTGGTAAAAATGGTGGTAACATGGGTGAAGAAGGTTCTGTTGTGTTCATGTTTACACGTGCAGGTCAGATTATGTATCCCGCATCAATCGGCAAAACCGAAGATGAAATGATGGAAATTATTATGGAAGCAAATGCGGATAATCTGGAAACATCCGAAGAAGGCTTTATCATCACAACAAAACCAGAAGATTTTGTAAACGCACAAAAATATTTGGCGGATGTTTTGGGTGAACCAGAACAGGCAGAACTGACATGGTTACCAAATATGCCAATGGACTTGGATGACGAAGCATATGCAAAACTGGAAAAATTGGTTGATGCATTGGATGCAAATGATGATGTGCAGAAGGTGTTCACAGCCGCTGCCTAGTAAAAATTAAATCTAATGGCATATCTAAAGTGGGTTGGTAATGGTTCATGTAACTTCTGTACACTACACCATTACCAACCCGTTTATCTATACCATTATCTTTAATTTTCTTGCTAATACTGAAATGCGCTGGCATTACTTTTATATAAATTATTCTAATTTATTTTTTCACTAATCACGGGAGTTGTTTTTGAGATGGTATCTGGCAGATGTTGAAAAAGCAGTTTATCGGGCAAGAAAGAAAATTGCGCCGTTGGTTGATGGTGTTGTTAATGATTTAAATTTGCCAAAAAATACAGAATGTTTTGCAGTCGGCGGATGTGTTCGTGATGCTGTTTTATGTGAGCTGACAAATACACAGTTTGAACCAAAAGATATTGATTTAATATTATCGAAAAAGCCAGATTTATCACAAAATCAAAATGTTTTATGGAAACAAGAAAATTCTTTTGGTGGGATAAAATTAGGGTTAAAAAATTTCCCCGAAGTTGATATTTTTAATAAAGAATTTAATTGGCCTGATATAGTAGTTGGTTGGTATTTTGATTTTAATATAAATTCTCTGTTTTACCATAACGGGTCAAAGCAAATTTTTGCGGCTGCCCCATTTTATGCGTTTACATCAAATAAAACAATAGAATTGGAAAGTTATTTGATGGAAAACGGTAATTTTCGCACATTGTATAAAGAACCTTCGTTGGTTTCGCGTGCGTTAAAATTTCAAGTTTTATTTCGTGAAAAATATGGCGTAGATTCCAGATTATCTTGGACAATTTTGCATCTGTTGCAAAATATGGATAAACAGACAGAACAAGAAATGTTTGAATATACCCAGCAAAAAGTAAAAGACGAAAATCTTAGAAATAAAATTATAGAAAATTATTATAGAATAAAATCTTGCTAAAATATACGCATCATGTTTGTATGGGACAGGGCGATAGCAATTGCATCCGCTTCATCAGCTGTTTTTGGGTGTGCGGTGGGCAGTAAAATTTTAACCATTTTATCAACTGCACTTTTGTCTGCATGACCAGCACCAGTCAGGGCTTTTTTTATCACATTTGGTTCATATTCAAATATTGGAATATCTTGGTTCGCAACTGCAACAATTGCAGCGGCGCGTGCCTGACCCAGAATTAATGTTGTTTTTGGGTTTTTGTTTACAAATATTATTTCAATACTGCATTCGTTTGGTTCAAATGTTTCACACAGTTTTGTTACTTCGCGAAAAATTGTAACAAGTCTGTCAGCCATTTCCATTTTTGGATTTGGTAAAATTACACCGCTGGCAATGTACTTGCGCGAAGAACCAGCACTATCAATAATCGCCCAACCTGTATGTAATAATCCTGGGTCAATGCCCAATATGCGTTTTGTCATTTTCTAAAACTTATTTTCCCAACTGCGTTATATCCAAAGTATTTATTTATGCGGTTTGTTATTTCGTCCGATTGATATGACAATTGCAGTGTGTACGCCGGATTTGTTGGACGAATCACAATGTTAAAAGTTTTATCACGATTTTTTTTAATGGCTGCAATAGTTGCAATATTTGCGATATCTTCACCTATTATTTCATTCCAACGATTGCATAAATCTGCATCAGATGCACGAACACCAAAGATTTTCATCAGTCCACCCATTGCGCCAGCAATCGTTTGTGGGCGTTCAATTCGTATGTTTAGTTTTTTATCGTGGTTTGACATATGTGTATTCTTTTGGTATCAAGATAAACATTTTTCCTTGGGCGTGTTGGCCTTGGGCAAATTTATATGCTTCTTCGCCTTTGCCAAAGAATATATCTGCACGAATAAAGCCACGAATTGCGCTGCCTGTATCTTGGGCAATCATCAGGCGACGAAATGCACGACCGTCAGATAAATTTGTGCTGATATAAACAGGTAAACCCAATGTATATAAACTGTCATCCATGGCAATACTACGTATTTTGGATAGTGGTGTTCCCAATTTTCCAATTACATCTGGTGGTGTGGATTCATAGAAATATACATAGCGTGGATTTTTATAAATTACATCTTTGGCAAGTGTTGGGTTTGCTTTTAGATGTTGCCATACTGCTTCGGATGAAAAACCGCCGGCAGGGCGTATGCCACGATTACGCAGTTCTTCGCCGATTGATTTGAATGGCATATCGTTTACTGCACCAAAGTTTAATTTTACGTCTGTGCCATCTTCTAGTCTTAAATTACCACTGCCTTGGATTTGTAGGTTTTGTACGTCAACAATGTTTGCCCAATACAAAACGCGGCCAATTTTTTTCTCAACAATGTCCTTTTTTGGTACGCCCTTATAGTTGCGACCGTCTGTTGGTACAGCCATTAATGGTTCGTTACATTGTGCAGTTTGTTTGTGACATGCAGGGATAATTGGGGAATAATATCCTGTGTATGTACCTGTATCTGTGCCGTTTTCGTTAAATATTTGATATGGTTGAAAGTGTGATTCAAACCATGCACGAACGGTTGCGTTGTCAGCAGAAGCGCTTGGTAACATGCGACATTTTTCCGCAAATAATTCGCGGTCTGGAATTACGCGACCAACAAATTGAATTTTTGCTTTGCAAGAATTGCGAAATGCCTGTAGTGCATATCTAACATCGTCATCGCGCCAACCAGGCAGTTCGCTGTATGATACGCGTTTTAAGTTAGATGGTATAATTGCATGATCTTCGGATATTGTAGGTGTAGATAGGTCGCATCCTGATAATATAAAGCCACAAAAGATGGCAATTATTACACTTTTTATAATAGATTTATTGAAAAAAGACATTTTTAGACATTCCCCCACTTGTAAAATATTTTAATAATGCTATATTATCATAAAACAGGGACACAAGTCCAGACATTAAGGTCGCCACAATTTAATCAAGGAGAAATCATAATGGCAAAATTTAATATTATATCTCAGTTCTTGAAAGACATTTCTTTTGAAAGTCCAAATGTACCAGAATTATTTTTCAAAAGCGATAATGGACAGGCAAAATTAGAAATCAATATTGATATTCAAATCAAGGGTGCAGAAAACAACTTGTTTATGGTTGATTTGATTACCAAGGTTCATTCAAAACTGGAAAATGGCGACAAATCAATATTTTTGATTGAATCAACATATTCTGGTTTGGTCCAAATGGAAGAAGAAAAAGATGAAGAAGTAAAAAAACGTACATTGTTGATTGATGTTCCAACATTATTGTTCCCAGCAGTACGTGCATTAATTACACGTTTGACATCTGAATCTGGTTTCCCAACATTTGCAATGCAACCGGTTGATTTTGCTGCGTTGTATGCCCAAAAACAAGCCAAAAATTAAGTATAATAATTTATTTACAAACAAACCCGAAACTTTATGTAACTTCTGTACGCTACGGTTTCGGGTTTGTTTGTGTCTAAAATATTCTATTTAATTCCTGTGCTAATTGTGAATTTTGGAATTTCGCAGATAGTTTTGTTGTGTTGATAGTTGATTTATTTTTTTGCGGCCTTTGGTAAATTCTTGTGTTTTATCTTGTGAAAATTTAAGGCCTGTTAATTTTGTTATATGTATCATTAACTTTTTGAAAAATATTTCTTTTTCTTGGTCAGAAAATAGTTTGTTTTGTTCTGGGGTCATATTTCTAGCGTGTTCATGAATAATAGCATATAACAGCATGTTTTGTACTTTTTTTGGGTTTATTTTTGTTGGGTATTTTTTGTTTTGTATTGCATTATATTTTGTGATAACCCTTTGCGTGTAATCCCATGGCATAGAACTGTATGATGCACGCGCAATAAAGTCGTGATAGATGTTATTTTGTGTTGCTAACTCAAAATCTAGTACGGTTAATTGTTCTGTTTTATCGTCATACATTAAATTATTTACGCGTAAATCACTGTGTGTCAGAACGTGTATTTCATCGGATAAATCAGCAGAGTCTAGATATTTTTCTGCGTTTAATAGTTTTGTTGCCAGTGTTTTTGGCATTGCGCCATCAAAGGCATTTATCATATCTGTTGCGGTTTTCAGTTTAGATTGTTCAAACATTGATTTTATAGATTTATCTGCAGGCCGCATGTCACCGCTTGAATGCATGGCGACCAAGAATTTTGCCATTTGGTGTGCGATGTTATTTTTTTGTGATTGTGACAGATTGTGCCAAGTGTTTCCCTCATTATCAAAGGTTTTACCGTTTATACGTTTTTCTATTATTATTTGTTCTGTATCTGTTTGTTTTGTGTCAATTAGTGTTGGTAATTGAACGCCAATTTCATAACCTGAATTTTTTATGCGTTCAATTATATTATATCCATCAATCTGTCTTTGAATATAGTTAAAATCTTTTGCGACAGAATTATTTTGTTTTATAATAATATCTGGTTTGTTTGGGTTTATATATACGCTGGAATGTGCGCCTTTGCCAATTAGAATTTTATCAATTTTACTAATAAATTCTTGTGCTTGTTTTTCTGAAACACGACTGGCTGTGGATAGGAATTTTTCAAAATCGTAAAAATTTTCACTGCTAATGTTAGTAATCATGTATGGTTGGGTTTGTTGAGAATGTGATAATATGTGATATATTGGTTTGCCAACTTGGAAATCGTCTTGGTTGATTGTTTTTGAAAAAGACCCTTTTTTTGGGTGTTTTTGTGGTTCAATCATAAGCCAATTTCCATCAGACAATCTTACACAAGGAACGGTGTGTCCAATCTGTCCATCGGAAAGATTGCTCCATTTTGTGCTGTGTAAAAATTTAATATCTTTGTCTGGAATTGGTGTGTTTAATGTTGAATTTACGTATTTGAAAGCGCTGGCCGCATTTCCGCATCCTGAATAAAAGCGGTATTTCATAATTGTTTCACCGTCTAAGGTAAAGCGCAATTTGTCATATTCATCCAAATTATGTGTTTTTTTATATTCTTTTGGATTTGCAAGTATTTGTCTGATTTCTTTTAATATGTTTTTTTCAAATTCTTGTTGGTTATATTGTGTACCTGATTTTTCAGAATGTATAATTTGTTTTACAATGAATAACTGTATGTATAGCAAGGCGTCTTGTATGTTTGTAATACTGTCTATTTCTTGTGGGCTTAGTTGTTGTTTTATACTGTTGCGTAATCCCATGAAACCGTTTAGAGGATTATGTAGTTTAGATAGTATTTCATTAATTGTAGATATTTTTTGTTCGTCTGTCATGTAAAAGTCCTTTGTTCTTCTAGTTTAGCATAAATCATTATGTTTTACTAGTTTGTGATAAGGTGTTTTTTGTGATATAATGTATAAACTATGGGAAGAGAGAAGTATATTTCAGTTGGTCGCAAAGTTAATGGTTTTTCATTTGCAAATCTGGGGCTGTTTACTGGATTTGCAGATGGTATTTATAATGCTGTTTATTCATTAGTTGTTTTAGAAATATTTCGTAGCAGTGCAATTGTTGGTGTTTATGTCGCGATTTATTCTATTTTTTGTTTAATAGTTGCTTTGTTTGCTAATGAAATATTACGTGCTTTTTCTAAGGTGCGCGTTTTTTACTTTGCAATGTTGATGGTTGCGATTTGTTATGCGATGATGAGTTTTTCTATCTTGCCACGTACGTTTGTAATTTTGGATTATACAACAGGTTTTGCAACAACACTGATTACTGTGCTGATACCGTTGTTTATGTCTGATTTTTCAAAGAATATTGGTATGGCACGATTAAATTCAAGGTATCATTTATGGTTAAATGTTGGTGCATTGTTTGCGCCATTTGTTGCTGTTACAATTGCAAATCATTTTGATAATCGCGCTGCGTTTTTTGGTTCCGCAGTTATATATTTGTTGGGATGGGGTATGTTCAAGTTGTTCAAAGTTGTTCAACAAGATAAACAAGTAAAACCAGTTAGTCCAAGAAAGACGTTCAAATCTTTGATTAAAAATGCAACAGCGTTTTTTAAATTGCCAGGAATGTTGCGTGCGTATTTAGTGAATTTTGGATATTATTCTTTGCGCGCCTTACGTGTTTTGTATGTGCCAATTTTGGTTGTTGAAAATGGTTTTACAAAAGATGCTTTGGCGTGGGTTTTGACGTTGGGGATTATTCCTTATTTAGTGTTAAGCGAGTTAATGGGACGCGCAGTACGTAGGTTTGGCAAGACATTATGGTTAATGTTGGGTTTTGGTTCGTTTGCGGTATTTGCTGCAATTGCGGCTTTTGCATCTGGTATTCCATTATTGGCTATATTTGTATTGTGGCAAATTTCTGGTGCGTTTATGGAACCGGTGCATGATTTATTGTTCTTTGATGATGTGCCAAAATCACAACAGTCACGATTTTATGGTGTGTTTAGAACAAGTGTAAATATGCCAAGTGTGATTATACCAATGTTAGGGGCGGGGGTTATCACATTGTTTGGAACAACTGCTGCGGTTTGGACAGTTAGTGCCTTTGTTGGGGCGTTTGTTATGTTGATTTTAGTGCCTTATAAAAAATAACAATTTTATTGCTTTTTGTTGGTGTTCTTTGTATGATTTTGCTAAGAAAAAAAGGGGAAAAGTATGGCAAAGAAAGATGCTAGTAAAGATACGGGTGTGTCTGTAAAAAATCCTGCGTTAGAATCTGCGTTGGCACAAATTCAAAAGCAATTCGGCAAAGAAGCCATTATGAAAATGGGTGACGGTTCTCAACAAAATATAGAAGCGATCTCTTCTGGTTCTTTGGGGTTGGATATTGCATTGGGAATTGGCGGTTATCCAAAAGGAAGAATTGTTGAAATTTATGGTCCAGAAAGTTCTGGTAAAACAACATTGGCATTACATGCTGTTGCAGAATCTCAGAAAAAAGGCGGTACTTGTGCATATATTGATGCAGAAAATGCATTGGATCCAAGTTATGCAAAAAAGTTGGGTGTTGATGTTGCAAATTTAATTATTTCACAACCAGATTCTGGAGAACAGGCTTTGGAAATCGCTGATACTTTGATTAAATCTGGTGCGGTTGACGTTGTTGTAATTGATTCTGTTGCTGCTTTGGTTCCAAAGGCAGAATTAGAAGGAAATATTGGTGATTCTTTTGTTGGTACAACAGCGCGTCTTATGAGTCAATCTTTGAAAAAATTGGCGGGTTCTGTATCACGTAGTAATACTTTGTTGATATTTATTAATCAGATTCGTATGAAAATTGGTGTTATGTTTGGTAATCCAGAAACAACATCTGGTGGAAATGCGTTAAAGTTCTATGCATCTGTACGCCTTGATATCCGTCGTACAGGACAGATTAAAGATAAAGAAAATATTGTCGGTAATGAAACCAGGGTCAAGGTTGTAAAGAACAAGGTTGCACCACCTTTCCGTACAGTTGATTTCAAAATTATGTATGGCGAAGGAATATCTAGAATCAGCGAAATCTTGGATATGGGTGTAAAGTATGATTTGATTGAAAAGGCTGGCAGTTTCTATTCGTACAACAGTGAACGTATGGGTCAGGGCGAGGCTAATGCGCGTCAATGGCTGAAAGATCATCCAGAAGTGCAAGATGCATTGTTAGAAAAAATTATGGCACGTGCATCGGGTATTGCAGAAGAAATGACAACAGGTCCAATTGACGATGATGTGATGCCGTCAATAGAAGAATAAATGTTGTGTTTTATCCCCGGTTGGTTTTCTGACTGGGGTTGTTTGTTTTATATGACAAAGGAAAAAAAATGAAGTTTGCACGTTCGTGGGCTTTGACCAGAATTTTATTTCAGTCACATGTTTTTAATTGGCCATGGCGTTCGCGTAAACATAGACGTGATGTTAGGGCCAGGGTTATGTCGCGTATTGCGCCCAATTATTTGAAACGATATTTGTCTGTGTTGTCTGATGTCAAAGAAACAGATGTTGTAAAAGATGATAAAAATGAAAAAATATTTACAATGTGGTTGCAAGGAGAGGATAATGCACCGCCACTAGTTCAGGCTTGTTTCCGCAGTGCAAGAAAACATTGTAAACAAGAATTAATAATTTTGGACGAGAATACAGTCTTGGACTATATTTCTTTGCCAGATATTATTCTTGAAAAGTATCGTGCAGGAAAAATTCGTAAGGCGCATTTTGCGGATATTTGTCGTGTAGAATTGCTGTATAAATATGGTGGATTTTGGTTGGATTCAACTGGTTTTGTGACATCCAAAATTCCACAATGGATTGTTGATGAAGATTTCTTTATGTATTTAGTTGGGGATAATGTTGGACAGAAATATATGTTTTGCCAGAACTGTTTTATTCGTGGTCGCAGGGGCTCTTATTTGCTAAATGCGTGGCGTGCAATGATTTTAGATTACTGGATACATGAAAATAGTGCATTTGATTATTTTGTTCATCAATTGTTGTTTGAAACATTGGTTATCTTTGATAAACGTGCAAAAAAGCATTTTGCCCAAATGCCACATGTTGTTCAAGACCCAACACATGCGTTGTGGTGGGATTATCATGATAAACCGTTTGATAAGAAAACTTTTGATAAGGTTACAAGTGGTGCGTTTTTTCAAAAAACTACGTATTCGCATGCTGTTAATCCAGTGCCTGGGTCGTTTGCAGATAATATGATAAAAAGTTAAGGGGGAATTATGCCAAAAATATCAATAATTATACCAATGTACAATGTTGAAAAATATCTGCGAAGATGCTTGGACAGTGTGCAAAATCAGACGTTTACAGATTGGCAGGCGATATGTGTTGATGACGGCAGTCCGGACAAATCTGGTGAAATTGCCGAAGAATATGCGAAAAAAGATAAACGTTTTATTGTTGTGCACAAAGAAAATGGTGGATTGTCTGATGCGCGTAATGTAGGTATGAAACATGCCGTGGGTGATTATATATTGTATTTGGATAGTGATGATTTTATTCATCCGCAAACAATGGAAATTGCGTATTCATTAGCGTTGCGTGATGGGTCGGATATTGTATCTTTTACGTATGACAGAATTTATCGTCCGCAATTAATGGTACGTTATAAACTGGGGATGGATACAGATAATGTTGTGCCGCATAGCATAAAAAAAAGATATAAAGTAAATAAAATTAAAACACGTGTGACAGACGATGTTTATGAATATGCAACAGAACGTACACACAATAAATTTAATCCAAAACGTCACTGGTTGATAAAACATTGTCAGGTTTGGAAAAATTTATATAAGCGTGAATTGATTGCAGATATTCCTTTTATCAAGGGGATTTTGTTTGAAGACTTCCCATGGTGGAGCAGGGTTATGTTGCGTAATCCACGTGTGACAATTGCTCCGTTGCCATTGTATTTATATATTCCAAATTTTGGTGGAATTGTGTTAAGTGCAAAACAGTTGCGTATAATGAAGAGTTTGTGCACGGGTATTAGTGATGCATATATAGCATATAAGGAAAATGCATCAGATTATCAAATGGAACAGTGGAACAAGAATTTCAAGTGGTTCTTTATCAAGTGGGCATTTCGTAAATTAAAGTACATAAAGTCTGATGAAGAATTATCAGAGGCGTGTCAATGTTTTACGGATATGTATAAAATCGGCGCATTATCAAATCCGCCATATAAATGGGCGGAACAGTTACATGATGATATAATGAATTTCATAGGGAAATAGAAAAAGTTTCAAAGGTATATCTACAATGTTAAAAATATTTATGAAGTTGTTTAGATAGTGATGATTTTATAAAAAAATGCCCAAACGGGCATTTTTATTTTTCAAAACGTGATTTCTTTGGAAATCTTTCTGCCATGAATTTTGCGTTATCACGTAAAATTGTGCTGTCTGTGTCATCAGAATCGTTTATGCAAAATATGGGTGCGTTAATCAAGGCAGAACGTGCAGCAGATGCATCTGTGCATACAACCGGTGAATTATAAATACGAGAAAAGAAAATGGTGTTATAAAATGCGTTTAATATTTTGTGTCTTGAATGTTTCCTTGCGCGGGAATGGATAAATACAGCACGATCGTTTATCAGGTCGTATAAGTTAAATAACCAACGCTGTAATTCGTCGTTTGTGCGAAATTTATTGCGAATTTGCTTGTCTATTTGTCCAGTTATCATTGGGTGATTTCGGCATTCAATCCATGAAGATTTTATGTATGGATCAATACCATGTGATGGGCGATATTTATATACTTTTTTCTTAAATATTTTATGAATTGTCTGTGCGGATAATATTAATGTTTGTGTGTATTCGTCAACGCATCCAATCCATTGGCCAATGTTATGTTTGTGCTTAAAGTGTGTGCTGTATCGTACACGTGCATGTCCATCTTTGTCATAAAAGAAATCGGGGCTTAATGGGCGATTAAAGAATGTGTCATCGTTCATTATTATAAAATGTTCTGATAACCCTGGTATATTTGGAATACACATTTCAATTGCTGTTGCGTTAAAAGTTGGTATTGCATCTGCAGGCATAATTTGTTCGTGTGGAACAATTGTAATTTTTGGATGTTTTGTATTTAACCATTTTGGAATATGTCCAAATCCTGTAACGATATATATATGATTTACCCATGGTGCAAACATATCAACGCTGCGTAAAGAATATTTGAATTCGCCATTATCACGCCAACGTGCATCAACAGTTGCGTCTTTGTAAATGGTTTTTTGACCCTTGATTATTTTAAGCCATTTGTTTTTTTGTGCACGCCATTTTTTGTCGGAATCATCAACCCATAAATAAACAATATCAATTTTCATATCTGGCATGCTATACCCCCGATTTTCTGAAACGTTCTGGAATCTTGACAACGATTTTTATTCCCAGCATATTTGGCTTGTTTATTGCATATGGTGCACGAATGTATGTCTGAATTATACGTGCGATTTTCATCCAATATTCGCCATGTGCAGTACGATTTGTAACGTCGTTTATTGTGCCATTGCCACGACGTTTCAAGTGGTTTAACCAATCGGCACCACGTGCAGCGGCCTTGGTTTCCAACATTTTCATATCAACGGCCCCAAAATGTAACAAATATAAATTATTATCAATGTGGAAATTATGATTCTTGATACGATGAAAGCCAGATCCCCAACGAACAGGGCGGTTTATAACAACTGGTTTTGTGTATCTGGTTGATAATAGTGCAAAATGACGCTGGGATAAAAATGGCTTTGTGATATCAAGTGATTTTTCATGTGTCATATTTTGACCAATATCTAACCCCAGTCCAGAAACAGATGTATTAATTCGCAGTTGTGATAAATAATCGCATAAATTAGTATTTAGGTCAGGATCAACAATTAAAAATTCATCGCAATCACATCCAATAACAATATCGTATTCCATTAACAGTTTTTTTGCCAAATCAGACATTAAATTTATTCTGTATCTGTCGCCATCTGAACGGGACATATCACGATGTGGTATTTTTGTTATGTGAACACCATCTGCATTTTCTGGAACATCTTGGTCTGTGCCATCTAAATATATGTACAGATTTTCATTTCCAAATTGCGTGCCATAGTATTCTATCCAGCGGGATAAAAAAAACACGTCATTACGAGCCATCGTAATAACGGCTATTTTTTTTGTGCTGTGCGTTGGTGTTTTTGTCATGTTGCTCCTACCAATCAAATAATTTATATACAGCATGATATGCTTTTCTGAATACTATTTTTATAGGATTTGTTGTTAATAACCAGTCAATATATTTCTTGCCATATTGTTGTATTGCAGATTGTAATATTGCATCAGATAATTTTTTATTAACATGTTCCAAGACGAATATTGTTTGATCGCTTAATCCGCCGTGATGACGTTGAAATGCAACTTTTTTCATAAAAGGCATTCCAATTAAATATAAATGCTTTATTTTATTATAAACACCACGTCTGGGAACGGAATATAAACCATCCCATGTGTGATTATGTTCGGTTACTAAATTAGAAAAACCATCTTCGTACAGTTTGGTTATTTCATATTTATCGGGTTGCTGTGTAATACTTAACATAAAATCATTAAACCATTTTGACAGGAATATTACAGGCTTTGTCCCAATGAACCAAGACTGAATATGTGGATGTTTGCGATGCGGGTTTTTTACAATACCAAATGCATCATGTCCCATGTTTTCCATTGCGTTAATATACCTGTCCAATGGATATAATGGACCATATACAGAATCATTTACCAAATATACAAAATCATAATCAGATAATTTTAGATTTTCCATCGCCCAAATATATCCACGTTTGTATGAACCAAAGTCATATTCACCATGGCGTTTTGCAGATGCGTGAATAGTATATTTTTTTACCTTTGTCAATTCGGAGTCAGGACAATCAGAATCCATAAACAAAATAATGTCGCCAAACTTGGAAAGTGCGTTCAGATAGTATACCAATGCAGGGTCAATAATGCCTTGTTTGTTATAACCTGCAAATAAAAATAAGCGTTTATTCATAGATTTTTCTTTCTTCATGATATGTAATTTACACGTTTTATTTTAATTTTGCAACAAAGGGTTAAAGAAAAATGAAAGATTTTTATATTTTTTCTGATAAGAAGTATAAAAGATATTTATTACATGATATAAAACGTTAATATATGCAGGATGTGCCGGAACGGCTTTGCATTTGGCGGTGTTTATGAAGCCTGGTGGGACTGTCATACAAATTAAAAGAAACAAGAAGAACAAAGATAGCGCATCAACACAGCATTTGGTTAATAAAGTAAAAAAATTAACGGGTGTTTTTATCAGTGGTTCTATTGAAAAAAAGCCAACATCTCATTTTGTGTTAGTTCCACAAATAATAGGATTGAATAAATATGTGCGTCAATTTTTTGACCAGTTTGGTTTTGTTTATGATAAAAATTTGCCGGTTATGGATAAGCAAATATGGCAAGAATATATTCAATGTTTGGCAGATTATAAGCGAGAAAATGGAACATTGTTTATGTTGTCTGTAAAATCAAATTTTGTAAAAATCTCTGCGTGTTTTATACCCGGACGTGAAAATAGGGGAAATTATAGACGATGGATGAAAAATAAATTAAGAATAGAATAAAAAAACTGCCGTATTGGCAGTTTTCTGTTTAATCCATATGCAGTGTTCCAATGTTTATTCCAAACAGGTAATATCTTTTTTTGCGTGGATATACCTCTGTTTTGAATATGGTTTTATTAAACATTTTGAAAGTGTTAATGCCAGAAGGTTTGTCTGGTGCGTTTATCAATTCTGTTGCGCCATATTTATGCATTAGTTCAGAATATCTTTGCCATGCTTTGACAGTTTCTTCTGTGCTGTTGGCTTTCTTTTTCTTTTTATCTTTACCCAAAGATGTTGGTTGATCAACAACGTTATAAATAGCGCCTGGAACAGTTGCAACACTGTTTGCTAGTACAATTGCTGATTTAGAAAATATAATGTCTTGGGCGCCCCAAACAGATGGTTCAAACAATAATTTAGTTTTACGTAAAAAGTCTGTTTTATATGCGTATCTCCATGCACAGTTAAAACCATTTGCGTGTGTCATATTGATTCTGTCAGCTAAACTTGTTGCGATTTCAATTGATTTGAATTCAGGAAAAGACCAACCTGGTTCATTAACTTCTCCACATAAAATGTCGGCATCTGTTACTATTGCGGCATTTGCCATTTTTTCAAAATAATCAAGATTTACAAAATCGTCATGATCATGAATAGAGACGTATTCACCAGTGGCAGCCAATATTCCGGTATTAGACGCAACAGATACACCGCTGTTTTTTTGTTGTATTAACTTTATTCTTTTGTCTTGTTTTGCATAATCTTTGATTATTTGTGCGCAGTCATCTGTGCTGCCGTCGTCAACAATAATAATTTCAAGATTTTTATATGTTTGGCGGGTTAAATGTTCCAGTGATTTGCGAATAAATTTAGATGCGTTATACATTGGTACAACTACAGTCATTAATGGTGTTTTCATATTTTGTCCTCGCTTTATTTTGTTATAGCATATTTTATTTGTGTATAGCAAATAAATAAAACCGCCATTTGGCGGTTTTATTATTCTTCGGTATGCTTTTTTAATTTTTTTCGTGTGTTACTGTCTAATTCTTTTTTGCGCAGACGAATTGTGTCAGGTGTAATTTCGACTAATTCATCATCCAAGATATATGACAATGCTTCTTCTAGTGATATACGACGTGGTGGTGCCAAGAATAACTTTTCGTCTGCTGTAACAGAGCGCATATTGGTTAATTCTTTGCCCTTTATTGGATTTACTTCCAAGTCGTTTTCTTTGCTGTGTTCACCGATAATCATGCCTGAATACACTTCGGTTTGTGGGTCAATAAACAGTGTGCCACGTGGTTGCAAATTAAATAATGCATATGTTGCGGCACTGCCTTTTTCCATAGATACCAACACACCTGGGCGATATTGCTGAATTGCACCGCGGTATACATCGTATTTATCAAATACGCGGTTCATGATGCCTGTGCCACGTGTGTCTGTGCGAAATTCTGATAGATATCCAATCAAACCACGTGATGGAGCAGAAAATACAATACGTGTTTTGCCACCACCAGATGCTTTCATTTCTGTAATTGTTGCTTTGCGTTTGGTCATTTTTTCAATAACAACACCACTGAATTCGTCATCAACGTCAATTACAACGTCTTCTATTGGTTCTAGTTTTTCGCCGTTTTCATTTTCAATCATAACAACACGTGGACGTGATACGGATAATTCAAAGCCTTCACGGCGCATTGTTTCAATTAAAATACCCAGTTGTAATTCGCCACGACCAGACACTTCAAATGCTTCGTTGTTTTCGCTTTGTTCAACTTTCAATGCGATGTTTGTTTCCGCTTCTTTGAACAGTCTTTCGCCAATCATACGTGATGTTAATTTTTTTCCGGATTTACCAGCCAATGGTGATGTGTTAACAAAGAATGTCATGGTCAATGTTGGTGGGTCAATTGGCATTGCGGGAATTGGTTCTGTAACACTTGGGTCACACAGTGTATCTGCCACTGTTGCTTTGGAAAAACCAGCTACGACAACAATGTCACCAGCAGATGCTGTTTCACGTGAAATTTTTTCAACACCACGATGTTCAATAATTTTTGTAATTTTGGCATTTTCTATAAATTCGCCATTACGGTTAATCGCCTTGACAGATTGGCCAACACGAACGGTACCTGATTCAATTTTACCTGTTAAAATTCTGCCAACGTATGGGTCAGCTTCCAGTGTTGTTGCCAACATTGTAAAAGGTGCGTCCAACTGACAGCGTTCGCCGTTGCAATCTGGAGCGGGTACATGGTCAACGATTAACTGGAATAATGGTGTTAAATCTTTGCGTTCATCATTCAAATCACGAACAGCCCAACCATCACGACCAACAGAATATAAATATGGGAAATCAAGTTGTGAATCTGTTGCACCCAGTTTATCAAATAAATCAAATGTTTCTGTTAAAACTTCGTCTGGGCGCGCATCGTTACGGTCAACCTTGTTAATACATACGATTGGACGCAGGCCAAGTTTTAATGCTTTGGATAATACGAACTTTGTTTGGGGTAGGGGACCTTCGGCACTGTCAACCAGCAATACAACACCATCAACCATAGATAAAATACGTTCAACTTCGCCACCAAAGTCCGCGTGTCCAGGTGTGTCAACGATATTAATCTTGTATTCACCCCACTGAATTGATGTAGGTTTTGCGGAAATAGTAATACCGCGTTCACGTTCAATATCACCGCTATCCATGACGCGGTCTTCTACTTTTTCGTTTTCACGAAATGTGCCGGCTTGCTTTAACATATTGTCAACCAATGTTGTTTTTCCATGGTCAACGTGTGCAATAATTGCAATATTGCGTATCTTCATAATTTTGCCCCATATTTGTAATTTGCCAATACAGGGTATACCTAAAATTTCCTTTTTTCAAGAAATTATGAATGCTTTTTATGAAAATCTTGACGTGTCCGTATTATGGTTGTGGTATTAGTGTTAAATCAATTTGGACAGATATGGATTTGCAGAACCGTTTGTTTTTTCACGAATAAATTTAATATCTAACATATTAATTGTACTTTGTCATAATTTTGGTTGTGTGTGGTTATAAATTTTGTTATATTGACCCCAGAAAAAAAGGAAGAAAAGCAAAATGTATGATGTAATTATCTTAGGCTCGGGGCCTGCGGGATTGACGGCGGCATTGTATGCGGCGCGCGCAAATAAAAAAACAATCGTTTTGGGTGGTGACAGATTAGGTGGCCAGATGGCTGGTATCGCAACACTGGAAAATTACCCAGGATGGGCAGGTAGTGGAAGTGAATTGGCAGAATTTATGAAAAATCAGGCGGAATCATTTGGGGCAACGGTTGAATTTGTTGTTGCGACAAATGTTGTAAGAAATGAAAACGGTGATTTTATTGTTACTGCGAATAACAAAGAATATATTGGTAAAACGGTTATCGTTGCTACGGGTGCCAGTCCACGTAAACTGGAAATTGCAGGTGCGCGTGAACTGATGGGGCGTGGTGTTTCATATTGTGCAACATGTGATGGATTTTTTTATAGCGGTAAAACAGTTATCGTTATGGGTGGTGGAAACAGTGCATTAAATGATGCTTTGTATCTGGCGGATTTGGCAAAGACTGTAAAAATCGTTTATCGTAAATCTGAATTTTTCCGTGCCGAAGCAGTATTGCGTGACCGTGTTGCGCAGCGTGATAATATTGAATGCTTGTTCAACACTGATTTGGCAAAAATTGAAGAAAAACCTGATTCTACAGATGGTGAATTAATTGTTACAACAACTGCAGGTGAACAGTTGGTTGTTGATGGTGTGTTTGTTGCAATTGGACATGAAGCAAATACAGATTATTTGTCCGAAGATATTAAACGTGATGCGTTGGGACGTCTTGCCCCATCTGTATTGCCAGCAGGTATGTTTGTTGCAGGTGATGTTCATAGTGACCTAAAAATGCAGATCGCAACAGCGGTTGGAACAGGGTGCAGCGCAGGTATGGATGCAATCGCATATCTAAACAAATTATAAATTAAATCTAATAATTTATCTAAAAAGAAATTGGGAATCTTATGTAGCGTTTTTGTACACTACGATTCCCAATTTCATTTTATCTAAATCATTATTTTTAATTATATATGATAATTATGAGTGATTTTGTTTAGAATACGATATTTACTTTACCACCGAATTGGATTTCATCGCTTTCAAATTCATAGTCTATGTGGCCGATGTATTGTGTGCGACCGTATTGACGAACTAATTTTGTATGTAACCATTCTTGATCATAATCGTCACCGGTTTTTGCATCGTTATTTGTTGCTTTGCGAATTGTGAATCCACCGCCCATGCGCCATTCTGGGGCAATTCTGAAGTATGCTTCTGGCATAAAGTCAATAAATGACATGCCGCGTTCATCATCAAATACCCAACTGGATTTTATTGTGGCAGATAATGTTATACCAGCCCATTGGCGCCCAAAACGAATACCTGCGTAATAAGTTGAATCTGCATAGTATGGTGTGCGAACATGAGAACTGCCACCAAATTTGAATCCGAATAATAAATCGGATATAACATGAGATTCTGTGTCGTTTTCACGTGTCATGCGATATGTTGCGCCTAAATCAATGGCGGAAAACCCGTCTTGATTCCCGTTAAAATGATGCTGATAATGAACGTTTGCCCCAATTGATAAGCGTGGATTCATACCATATGAAAAACCTTGACCAATGCGTAATGTATTATTCCAATATGATACAAATGTTTGACTTAATATTTCTTCTTGGTTTAATAAATAAAGTGGGTCAGATGTATCGTGTTCCAGTACATTTGCATATGATGCAGCGGGCAGGGCAATAAATGTACTGATTAAAAACATAGGTAATAGTTTACGCATGGTTTGTTCTCTCTCTGTATATATTATAAGTTATAATATCCCTGTGAAAATTTACAGGGATATTATTTAGCAGTGTTTAGAATTGGAATATTGTACGCAGACCAACAGATGTTTCAGAATAATTATCTAAATCAGCTGTTCCGACAGTTGTTAGATCTGTTAATCCAATACTTGGGTATAACCACATTAGATCTAGTGTCTTGTCGTCAGCGTTGTCGTACAAAGATGTTTTTGCATACAGTTCAACGGCAAACCAATCATTTGGTTGCCATGCAATTGCTGCTTTGACATTTGCTTGGTTATGCCAATCGTAATTGCCGAACACACCTTCTACATTTAATGTCCAGTCTTTGTTTAATACGCTGAAAACACCGATACCTGCTTCTAGGTATGTCAAATTGCTGTCGCCAATTTGATATGGAATATAGAATATTGCTGGTTCTCCTGTGCCATCTGTGCCAACGATTGCATTACCATATGTGTTACCTTTTAAATCTACAAGCCAGCCACGTGCCAGTCCATATATTGTTGAACGTTGAACTTTATATCCTGCTTTGACTTCTGCTAGGAAAGTGTTTGCGATGTCTTTTTGATGCTGGAAATAACCAGATGCCATTGCAATCCATTCGTCTGTATCAACAAACCGCCATTGTGCGCCCAAGCCATATAAGTTCAGTCCACTGTCAGACATAGTATCTGGTTTTGAACCGTCTGTATATGTTGTTTCATAATCAGAAGAATTGTATTGTAACATACCCAAGATAGCAATACGATCTGAGATACCATAACTAAAATCTTCTTTGATAGAGAATTGTTCTGTTTTCCATGAAGCGCCCAGGTCGGTTAATGGGTAAACTTCCACACCACCCTCATATAAGGGTAACGTTTGATTAATTGTGAAATCATAAGAACTGTTTGTAAAAGACAAGTCAGTTATAGAACCAAACTTTCCGCCCAAAGGTTGGAAAAATGGGTGAGCCAAAAAGTATTTACGTTTAGCAATTGTTTTTGCTGTTTCAGAACGTGTTTTACGTACAGTTGTTTTGGTTGCATTTGCTGCAGAAGAATTCGCACCAGTGTATTCTTTGTACAGTGCACTGCGGTTTGCAGGTTTTGTGTAGTACAAGTCACCAGAATCTTTTGTTTCGTATGTTTTTTTCTGGGTTGTATATTTTGTGTAATTAACAGTTTCACGTGTGCGTGTTGCAGGGGCGCTGGATAAATTTGCGCTGGATGCAGCACGTGTGCCACTGTTTGTTGTGGCAGATGCGTCAACGGCACCTAAGATTGCCAACGCACCCATGATAACAGATAGTTGCTTTTTCATAATATAGTTCTCCTTTTGCTTAGAATTATATCACAAAAAGAGGTTATAAAAAAGCCTTATTTCTTGCCAAAGTGTTTTTTTAATATGTCGTATGCAGCAGATATTTTTGCAAATTCTGTGGCTGCATTTTTCTTGTCGGATGCAGTGTCTGGGTGGTACTTTTTTGCAAGTGTACGGTATTTAACACCGACTTCGCGCCATGTGGCAGAAATGCCCAGATCAAAAACCTTTAATGCAGATACAACTGTTGTTGGTAATTTGCTTTTTATTGGCATGCGGTCAAATTTGCTGCGACCTGTGATAAAATCGTTTATAAAGTTTGCGTATTCTGATGCGTCAGTATTTGCAGTTTTGGCATCTTTTAATGGTTCGCCAAATGTTTGTCGTTCCCAATCTGCTTCTATTTCTTCGGGACTCATATTTGCATAAAAGTTCCAATTTTTGTTGTATTCAGCAGCGTGTTCTTGGCAAAAAAACCAATATTCTTTTAAGTCACGTGTTTTTGGTGCACGACATGTGCCTGCCTTGGTGCAGCCTAAATGGTCACATTTTTTTATCATTTTTTAGATACC
Organism: Candidatus Enterousia sp.; assembly: GCA_045657405.1. Lineage (GTDB taxonomy): Bacteria > Pseudomonadota > Alphaproteobacteria > Rs-D84 > Rs-D84 > Enterousia. The sequence continues at coordinate 66,995 of JAZOTB010000025.1, read as the reverse complement.
TTTTTTATTTGCCAATGGATGGTGATTAGATACAGTTTCTTTTAATTTTTCTGGCATTACATGTGTGTAGATTTGGGTTGTAGATATATCTTCGTGTCCCAGCATCGTTTGTATTGCGCGTAAATTTGCGCCACCTGCCAGTAAATGCGATGCAAATGAATGACGTAATACGTGGGGGCTGACGCGATTGGGGGCAATGCCTGATAATACGGCACATTTCTTTAGTATTTTGAAAAAGCCGTCACGTGTTATATGGCCTGATTTTGAATTTGTTGGAAATACGTATTTTGAATTTATGTCGCCACGTGCATCTAGCCATTTGTTTAATGCGTGTATTGCAGCATCATGCATTGGTACCAGTCTTTCTTTGGCGCCTTTGCCATGTATTAATAGTTTGTTTCCTAGTATTCCAGATATTGGTAATTCACATAATTCGGAAACGCGCAAACCAGATGCGTATAGCAGTTCAATCATTGCGCGCAGACGTAGTGAATTTCGTATGTCACCAGCAGATGAAATTAATAACTCTATTTCTTCAACTGTTAAAAATTTTGGCAAGGCACGATTTCTTTTAGGTAGTTCTAGGTTGGCAGTAGGGTTGTTTTTTATGATTTTTTCAAGCATTAAAAATTTGTAAAAACCACGTAACGCAGATGCTTTGCGTGCAATAGAAGAGGGTTTGTCAGGCAGTGATGATAAATAATTTTGAATGTCTGAATTGTTTGCGTTAATCAGCCCGCCATTAATAGCATTGTCAGCTAGGTGCAAGTCAGACTCGTAACTAATTAATGTTTTGTCGCTGCGGCCTTTTTCTGCAGACAGGGCTTCTAAAAATATATCTATATAGTTCATGGATATACTACAATTTCTGTCATGTGTTGTGTTGCAGGAAACGATATCAGCATTAATAAAACTAATACTGCAAGGATTGTCCATACTAGAAATACACGAAATTTTGTGTTCTTTTTTCTTTTTAATGGCATTTTCGTTCCTTTGGATTTATATTGTGTCAAAACTGTTCATAAATATTCCTGCGCCTGCAATGATAATCAATGGTGGTGCAATAATTGATAATAACGGTGGTAATGTCCCTGTTGCACCCAAGGCATTAAATAAATTAATTAAGAAATATAATGCAAAGCATGTTATGATGCCAAGACTGAATTTAATTCCAAAACTATAATTTCTGCGTTGTTTTGTTTGTGAAAATGCAACACCCAAAGATGCCATCGCAATCATGGTTAGTGGTAAAAATAATAGTGTCCATAATTGCATTAAGTGATTGCGTACAGGTACACCTATGTTGTGCATCTTTTTAATAAAAGCAGGCAATTGCCAAAATGATATTTGGTCGGGATTTAAGTATCTGTCCAGTACAGTTTGTGGTGTAAGTTGGGTTTCTGTTTCCCAATCGCCGTGTCTTGGTGAACTGTTTGTATCCCAGATGTTTGCGTTTTGTGCATATATTTTGTTATCTGTCAATAGGACACGATCTGCATTAATGCGTTCTTGTAGTTTAAGGTTTTGACCTTGGATATATAATGTTGTATCCATAAAAATTATGCCTTGGTCTGTTCTGCCAAGATTTTTTGCATTTAATGTAATTATTTTGTTTGTCGTTCCTTCACGCAACCATATCATACCGTCAACCAGTTTTATATCATTTGAATTCAAGTTTTTGGAACTTATGCTTACAGAATATGGATTTATAACAGTTGTCGCAAAAAGACCAATTAAAAATGCGCCAATAAAAAATGGGCGGGTTGCTTGATATGGTGATAGGCCTGCGCTGGATATTATAATTCCTTCGCTGGATTTAGTAAGATTGTATGATGTTAGTAATGTGCCCATAAATACAGCCATTGGTAAAAACAGTGGTATGTATTCTAATAAGCGTATCCAGGCATCGTATAATGCCATTATTGCATTTGGGTTAGATGGTAATCGTTCAACAAATGTTACGGCAAAAATGATGCCGCATACGACCAGTAATACTAAACCAACGCCAGAAAAAAATCTGCGTAATAGAAAACGATTTAAGATATTTAGCCTAAACATAGATAAAATTATACAATTTTCATTTGATAATTGCAAAATTAAAATGAATGCGTATAATTTTCAAGAATATGAAGATGATATAGGAAGAAAAAAATGGAAAAAAAACCAATTTCAAGGGCTGGGTTTGATAGCCTTATCAAAGAGTTAAAAGATTTACAAGAAAATCAAAGACCAGAAATATTAAAAACGGTTCAATGGGCGCGTTCTTTGGGCGATTTGTCTGAAAATGCTGATTATAGCGCCGCAAAAGAAAAGCAGCGTCAGATTGATTCGCGTATTAGATTTATTGAAAACGTGATTGAAAATGCTGCTATTATTGATATTGATTCTTTGAGTGGTAACAAGGTTGTTTTTGGGGCGCGTGTTGTGGCCGAAGATGAAGATGGTAATAAAATGCAATGCAGAATTTTGTCTGATATTGAATCTGATGGTCGTACGGTTATTTCTTGTACATCGCCTGTTGGGCGTGCGATGATAGGACGTTGTGTTGGTGATACTTGCGTCGTTAAATTACCAAGTGGCGAAAAAGAATATGAAATACTAGAAGTGACATTCAAAGAATAAACAAATAAGGGTTTGTTGTATGACTGTTCGTGTCTTGCCGGATTTTTTAATTAACCAAATTGCTGCTGGTGAAGTTGTAGAAAGGCCTGCTAGTGTTGTTAAAGAGTTAATAGAAAATGCGCTGGATGCTGGTGCGGATCAAATTGTTGTGGATGTGACTGATGGTGGTCGCACACTGATAAGTGTTATTGATAATGGGGCAGGTATAACATGTGAAGATTTGCCACGTGCAATTACAAGACATGCAACATCAAAATTACCTGATGATGATTTATTGAATATTAATTTTATGGGGTTTCGTGGCGAAGCGTTACCTTCTATTGCATCTGTTTCTGATATGACAATTGATACGCATAATAAAGCAGATTCAAATGGTTGGCAAATAGATTGTAATACAGGTAATATAAGGCCATCTGATTGGGAATGTGGTACACGTATTCGTGTTCAGAATTTGTTTGCAAAAACACCGGCTCGTTTGAAATTTTTGCGTGGCGATAGGGCTGAATTAATGTCTGTTTTAGAAGTTGTGAAAAAATTAGCAATGGCACGAACGGATGTTGGGTTTGTTTTGAATGACAAATGGATTTTTCCAAAAAATCAAGACTTGTTGGAACGTATTGCTGCTGTTATGGGTGATGATGTTCGTGGTCGTATGTTAGAAATAGATGCGACATCTGGTTCAACTGCTGGAATGCGACTGACAGGGTATATATCACAGGCGACTTTGCGACGTGCATCATCTGTTGATCAATATTTGTTTGTTAATGGTCGGCCTGTTAAAGATAAGGTTTTAGTTGGTGCGTTACGTGCGGCCTATATGGATGTGATGCATGCGCGTGAGTTTCCTTTGTGTGCTTTGTACTTATGGTTGCCAACAAATGCTGTTGATGTTAATGTGTCACCAGCCAAGACAGAAGTACATTTCTTAGAGCCTACGCATGTGCGTTCTTTTATAATCAAGACGTTGCGTGATAGGTTGTCCAAGACAATGGTTAGTGCACCTGTTAAGTTGCAGGAAAAAACAAGTGCGTATGTTGAAAAACTTGCGCCAGTTTCCCCACGGTTTGATTTTGGTATCAAAAAAGATTCTTTTTGCGTTCGTGATGAATTTGTTGCACCGATACAAAGTTCTTTTGCAGGAAATGTTTCGGGTGCCGTAAAGTCAAAAGAAACACCAATAGAAAATGTTTTTGTTGATTTGCCGCTTGGGCGTGTGGTGGGACAGGTTGCTAATAAGTATATAATTGCACAAAAAGATGACAATATGGTTATTGTTGATCAACATGCAGCACATGAACGTATAACGTATGAAAAATTGCGTAATAATAAAATAAAAACACAACCGTTATTAACCCCGATTGTTGTTAATTTGCGTGAAGAAGATGTTACTGCGATTGTATCTGTTGCAGATGAATTAAAGCAGTCTGGGTTGCACGTAGATTCTTTTGGTGATGTTGCAATTGCTATATTTGAAAAACCTGCTGATTGGGATATGAATTGGGCAGATGTCTTGCATAACATCGCGGACGAGGTGCGTGCAAATGGGCATTCGTCTCAGTTAAAAGAGAGTTTGCATTTGAAGTTGGCTAACTGGGCGTGTCATCATTCTGTGCGTGCAGGACAAAAATTGGACTTGGTTCAAATGGATATGTTGTTGCGTGATATTGAAAAAACTGAACGTGGTGGCCAATGTAATCATGGCAGACCTGTTTATAAATTTATTCCGATAACAGAAATTGATGGTTGGTTTGAAAGATTATAATTTTTTGTATTTTCTCTTTACAAATCTGGGTTTTTTTACTAATGTTCCTGTATTAAATCAAGGAGAAATACATGGAACAAACAGCAGAAGTTGTTGATACGGTTGTGCAAACCGGTGCAAATGTGCCACAAAATGGTTTTTGGGGTATGTTTTTGTATTGCGTGGTTGTGTTTGGAATAATCTATTTGTTAATGGTTCGTCCAAATAAAAAACGTATGGCGGAATATCAAAAAATGTTGGATTCATTACAGGTTGGTAATCGTGTAATGGCGGCTGGTATTTACGGCACAATTAAAAAAATTAATGAAAAAACAATTGAGTTAGAAGTTGCCAAGGGCGTTGTAATAGAAGTTGCAAAAAATGCTGTGGCGGGTGTTGAATAAAGAATTAAAAGGGTTTGGATATGTTTAAGAAATTGGCGATAATTTTTGTTGCTGTATTTTGTGTTTTGTTGGCTGTGCCAACGTTGTCGCCAAAAATGGCGCCTTATTTTCCATCTTGGATTGAGCCTGTATCGTTGGGGTTGGATTTGAAGGGCGGTGCGCAGTTGTTGTTAGAGGTTGATACAAACACGATGTTCGCAGAAAAAACACAACAGTTGTACGAAGAAGTTCGTAGTAATTTGATTGATAGAAAAAAAGGTGTTATTCGTTTTTCTAATTTGCGCAGTCATGATGGTGTTGTGTCTTTTGTTGTTCGTGAAGAAAATCAGGTTTCTGATGCTAAAGGCAGATTAAAGGCTGCGTTTGGAAATACGGTTAATATGAAATCTGATGGCAAGGTGATATCTTTGTCTTATTCAGAAGTGCAAAAACAAGAAATGATAAAAGATGCGTTGGCGCGCAGTGTTGAAATTGTTCGTCGTCGTATTGATGCGCTGGGTACCAAAGAACCGTCAATCCAAACTCAAGGTGGAAAATATATTTTGGTTCAGTTGCCAGGTGTAGATAATCCAGAACATATTAAAAATTTGATTGGTCAAACTGCAAAAATGACTTTTCATTTGGTTAATGAAAGTGTAACAAGTGAACAAATTGCGTCTGGTCGTGCGCCAAATGGTACAGAATTTTTACCTTATATGGATATGGGGGGGGTGCCAATTGCAGTGTATTCTAGGGTAGAGGTTTCTGGTGAATCATTAAAAGATTCTCAGGCTGAATTTGATCAGAATAATATGCCAGTTGTATCAACTGTTTTTGATGCGTCGGGTGCGCGTAGATTTGCAAAGTTAACAACAGAACATGTAAACGAAAGATTTGCAATTGTTTTGGATGGCAAGGTTTTGTCTGCGCCTGTTATTCGTGAACCAATTCCTGGTGGTCGTGGTCAGATTTCTGGTGGCTTTACACTACAGGGTGCAAAAGATTTGGCTGTGTTGTTGCGTTCTGGTGCGTTGCCAGCGCCTTTGCAGGTAATAGAAGAACGTGTCGTTGGTGCAGGATTAGGTGCTGATACAATTGCTGCTGGCAAGGTTGGTGCAATCGCAGGTGTATTATTTATCTTTTTATTCTTGTTCTTTGTATATCGTGGATTTGGTGTTATTGCAGGTATTGCATTGATGGTAAACTTGGGTATGATTGTTGGTCTTACAGCATTGTTCGGTGCGACATTAACATTGCCAGGTATTGCAGGTATTGTTCTGACGTTGGGTATGGCAGTGGATGCAAATGTATTGCCGTTTGAACGTATTAGGGATGAAATACGTGCAGGTACACCAAGTTTACGCGCGGTTAATCTTGGGTTTGATCGTGCAATGAAGACGGTTTTGGACGGAAACTTGACTACACTGATTTGTGGTTTGGTTTTATTCCAGTTTGGTGCAGGTCCAATTCGTGGGTTTGCTGTTACATTGTCAATTGGAATTTTGACAACGTTGTTTACTTGCGTATGGCTATCCAAAGTCTTGATTGACTGGTATATGAACGGCAAGAATAAAAAAATTGGTTTTGCAAAATAAGATGTGGGGGTGATTAATATGAAACTACATATAATGAAATATCGTAAGATTGCGTACATTGTTTCTGGTGCGTTGGTTTTATTGTCAGTGTTTTCGCTGTTATTTCGTGGATTGAATTATGGTATTGATTTTTCTGGTGGTATTTCAATGGAAGTTACACCAGTGGAACAATCATATACTATTGATAAGATGCGTGCTGCATTGTCTGAATTTAATCCGGAATTACAGCAGATTGATGGTAATGCAATATTAATTCGTTTGGGTTTGCCAAAAGGTTCAACTGATGCACAGCAAAATGAACGTGTTTCTGAAATAAAAAATATTTTGGGTGATAATGTTGAATATTCACAGGTTCAAATTGTTGGGCCAAAAATAGGTGGCGAATTGATTCAAGGCGGAATATTAGCAATATTGTTTGCATTTATTATGATGGCTGTTTATGTGTGGATTCGTTATAAGGGTGGATATGCAGTTGGTGCATTTTGTTCGTTGTTTTTGGATTTTGTGTTGATGTTTGGTTTCTATTCTGTGACGGGTTTGGAATTTAACCAGACGGCGATTGCAATTATTCTGACTGGTATCGGTTATTCTATTAATGACAAGGTTGTAAACTATGACCGTATTGATGAAAATGTAAAAAAATATCACAAAATGCCAATGGCAGATTTGATTGATTTGTCTGTTTCTGAAATGTTCAGACGTACAATGTTGACTAGTGTATCAACAATGTTGGCAATGATTGGTTTGTATTTGTTCGGTGGTGTGATGTTGCGTGAATTTGCATTGGCAATGGGTTTCTCGGTCATTATGGGAACATTTACAAGTATCTTTATATCTAATATGATTCTGTATAACTTTAATTTACGTGATACAGACAAGTAAGATTTGTGGCACCAAAATACAGGGGGGATGAAGTATGAAAATAATAAATTTAGTTTATGGAATATTATTGTCCGTTTTGGTTTTGGTGCCGTCTTTTGCAAGTACATTGTTTTATGATGACGAACCAATCCAAGATGGATTGCCTGTTTTTGAAATGTCTAAAAATTTTGCCGATGTTTATGAAAAATTAAATGGGGTAAAATGGGGCGGGAAAAGTTTGAATATAGCAATTGAAAGTCTGGAAAACTTACATCAAGATGCACATGTTGCGGTGACTGATGAACGTGTTGTTTTGGTCTGGAAGGATACAATTGTTGCAAATTTCCCACGGCCAGAAAAAAATGATTGGGATGGTTTTGGGGAAATAACGACTGCTTTGGTTCTAAAGTTTAGAGAAAATGATAATTTCATAGGTTCTTTGTCTGAAAATGAAATATACCAGTATGTTGTGGACAGTGTTATGCGTGGTTTGGATGAAAATGGCAGATATATTTTTTCCAAGGCTGCACAAATTGCTGAAGATGGCAGATTGTTAACCAGTATTGGTTTAGAAGGTGCACGTGATGAACGTGGCAACTTTCGTGTTGATGGTGTGTTCAAGGGTGCGCCTGCGGATACTGCTGGGATTAGTGCAGGCGATTTAATTGTTCAAATTAATGGTAAATTAGTTAAAAATATGTCAAATGCAGAATTGGCTTCTGTTATTAGTGGTTTTAATTCTGGTACATCAAAAATAAAAATATTGTCCCCACGTGGCAGTAAAGATGTTGTTTTGCGTCGTGCAACAGTTGTGGCGGCAGATGCAGATATTATTTATCGTTCTGATTTGAAAGATGGTGGATTGTTAGAAATTGTTATACATAAAATCTCGGATGGGGCTGTGGATATTGTAAAAAATGCTCTGAATACATATTCTGAAACTGCTGGGATTTTGTTGGATTTACGTGCGTCCAGTGGTGATGACGAAAAAGCTGTTGCAAAGTTAGCGGGGTTATTTGTTGGTAAAAAACCAGTTATGCGTATTGTGGAAACAGCAATGGATGAAGTAGAGGTTGTACCAGGAGGGGATGCAATTACTGATGTGCCTGTTGTTGTTTTAATGTCTGATCAGACACGTGGTACAGCAGAGGCGTTGGCCGCGACATTTTATGAAAACGAGCGTGGTGTTTTGGTTGGTACCCCAACGTCGGGTAATGCAAGAATTGCAACTGTTATTGATTTAGATAATGGTGGCGCACTAGAGTTATTAAACAAATCAATTAAAACAGGACAGGGTAATATTATTGATGGGCGTGCTGTATTTCCAATTGTATGTTTATCAAATATTCGTTCAAATCAACAACAAAATGCTTTCTTTTTGAATGTTATAAATGGTGACTTTAATGCACGTGATTTTAACAAAGAAAAGAATATTGATATAAACAGTGTTCGTCAGGGATGTCCAACAATTGCAAGCGGTGCAGATGAAGATGCACTGTCAATGGCTGTTGGTGTGAAAATTCTAACAGATTCAAAGGTTTATAATAATTTGATAAAGCAATAGTTTGTCTGTCGGGGGTGTGAAATGTTTTTGACTAAGGATAATAAAATTCAATGGAAGAAAATGTGTGTGGCTGCAATTTGTGTTGCGCTTATTGTCTTGTTAGGGATTTTATGGTTTGATAAACCTTTGTTTGTTTTGTTGCGTAATTTTGAATGTGGTTTATTTAAGTTGTTTGGTATTGTGTTCAGCGGCAAAGTTTGGTTGTTGATATCGTTTGTTGCAGTCATTATGTTGTGTGTAAAAAAATATCTAAAATCAGAAATTTATTTTAAGGATAAAAAGAATAACTTTAATTTAATTGAGGGCGTAAAAAATATTTTTTTGAAAACAAAATCCAGTCATGCTTTTTTAATATTTTATAGTGTTCTATTGACGGGTGTTATTGTTAAGTTTTTGAAGGTGTTTATTGGGCGTGCCAGACCGATATTTTTTGAAGCATTAGATATGACAGGTTTTTATCCGCCATCATTAGATTGGGCTTTTAATTCTATGCCATCTGGTCATACTGCTATTAGTTTTGCGGGCTTGGTTATGATTGGTATGTTGATACCAAAATATAAATGTGTTACATGGTCGTTGGCTATATTGATTGGTTTTTCACGTATTGCAGTTGGTGCGCATTGGCCATCAGATGTAATTTTGGGGGCGTTTATAGGTATGGTGGTTGCAGATATTGTAAAGTGGTATATGCTAAAAAATCTGAGTAATAAAAAATAGGCGATGTAAAAATCGTCTGTTTTTTTTGTTATTTTTATGATAAAATGACTATCGCTATGACAGGGAAAAAGAAATCTAGATTTTTACCAGAACGTTTGTCTGGGGCATTAAAGAATTTGGCGCAACGTGTATTTGGGGCCTTTGTGTTTGTTGTATTTTTGTGGGCTGTGTTTGCGATGTTGCTGTATAATCCTTATTTAGATGGTTTTAACGTTGCTAGTAATTTTGGCGCACAATCTGTCATGGGATATTTTATTGGTATGGTTCGCTATGCGTTTGGTGTTATCCCTGGATTGTTTTTGTTTTTATGTTTGATGCGGTGGGGTGCGATTAAGGCATTGGGATTAGAACTGGAAGATAGTTTTCCTGAATATAATGTATTACGTACGTTTATTGCGCTGTGTCTGGGTGCGATTGGATTTGGTGCGATAATTCCAGGTGGGGTTTATGGTGGAATGTTTGGTGCGATTGCATCTGGTGATATTGTTTTATTAGTTGGTAATATTGGTTCTGTGATAGCAGGTGTTTTGTGTGTTCTTGGTTTTTTTGTAATGGCAGGGATGTTGTTGCATGTCAAGTGGGAACACGTTAAATGGGGAATTTCTGTTGTTGTGCGTTGGTTGAAATGGTTGGCATCTGCGTTTGGATTGGTTAAATATGCAAATGCAGCAAAAAAAGATTTGAAAGATACAAACAAAGAATCAGAAGAAGAAAAACCTAAGAAAACAAAACGTAGTGCAATAAAGAAACAAAGTGTCAAGACGGAAAAAAAGACTATTGTGGCATCTGTTGCATCTAATGTGCGTAGTGCAAATGCGTATGAGTTACCTGATGCCAAGTTGTTGGAAAAATCTAATTTCAGTAAATATTCTGTAACCCCAGAATTAAAGCAAAATGCCCGTAGTATGGAGGTTAAATTTGCACAATATGGTGTTCGTGGCAAAGTTGTTGGAATTAAACCGGGTCCGATTGTAACGCTGTATGAATTTATGCCCGACGAAGGTACGCGTATGGCAGATGTTAATAAAACTGTAACTGATATGACACGTGCGATGGCAACGGAAAGTATTCGTATTGCACATATTCCAAAGACGCAATTAATTGGTGTTGAAATGGTGAATTTGACACGTCAGACGGTGCGTTATCGTGGTTTAATGGAAGATGAATTATTTGTTGCATCCAAGTATAAAATACCATTGGCGCTTGGTGTTGATATTGGTGGAAATCCAATGTATTATGACTTGGCAAAAATGCCTCATATGTTGGTGGCTGGGCGTACTGGATCTGGTAAGTCTGTATTTGTTCAATCTATTATTACATCAATTGTTTATCACTTTACACCGGATAAATGTAAGTTGATTATTATTGACCCAAAGGGTGTTGACTTTGGTTTTTGGGATGATATTCCTCACTTAATAACACCGATTGTAAAGTTGGAACCAGAACCAGCGGTTAATGCGCTGAAATGGGCTGTGCGTGAAATGGAAGAAAGATATAAACAGTTGCAAATATTAAATGCGCGTAATATTGAAAGTTATAATGAAATTGCAGCACAAAAACGTGCCAGTGGTGAAAAGCTTACAAAACAAGTTGCAGTTGGTACAGACGAAGTAACAGGTGAACTGTTATTTGAAACACAAGAAATAGACTTGTCAGATATGCCATATATGGTAATTATTATTGACGAGGTGGCAGACTTAATGAGTCTTGCACGTAAAGATGTAGAAGCGTGTGTTCAACGTATTGCACAAAAGGCGCGTGCTGCTGGTATTCACCTTGTTATGGCGACCCAGCGCCCAGATGCAACAACAATTACTGGTGTTATCAAGGCGAATTTCCCAACGCGTATTTCGTTCCAGGCACGCAGCCGTATTGATAGTGTAACATGTCTTGGCGAAGGTGGTGCAGAACAATTGTTGGCGATGGGTGATATGTTGTTCAGTGAAGCAGGGCGTGTCCCAGTGCGTATCCATGGCGCATTTATTGATGACAAAGAACTAAAACGTATTGGCGATTTCCTGCGTTCCCAAGGCGAACCAGAATATGCCGAAGGGGTTACAGATTCTGCAGACAGTGCAGGCGGTGGTGATATATCTGGTGGGTTTGGTGGTGGATCAGGGGACAAAGATGGAGACCTGTATGCGCGTGCTAAAGAGTGTGTAATTCGTGACAAAAAACCTACGATTTCATATATTCAACGCAGATTACAAATTGGTTATAACAAGGCTGCAGGCTTTATGGAGCGTATGGAGGCAGATGGGATTGTGTCTGCGCCAGACGCCAATAACAAGCGTCACATCTTATAAATAAATTATAATAATTTATCTGTGGACGGTCCCGATGGCTCATGTAACTTCTGTACACTACACCATCGGGACCGTTCCGCATCTAAATCATTCTAATTTATTTCTAAATCATCGGATGATAATTCATCTAAAAACGATACCGGCAATTCATGTAGCGTTTGTACACTACGATTCCCAATTCCTTTTTATCTAAATCATTATCTTTATTTTCTTTGTCTGCTAATTATTATTATTTTTTGCTTTTATATGGAGTTAAAATATGGTAAAATTTTACCTAAGAGAGAATATGAAATTATTTAAGCGATTTTTATTGTTGGCTTTGTTTTTTGTCCCATGTGTTTCTGGGGCAAATGTTGCAACCACTGCAGGCAGTAATTTAACCGCATGGAATGGTAATAGTGGTGCAACAAATAATAACAACTGGAATACGTTAATGAACAACCGCACATTGGCCAGTGGGGGTGCGGCACCAACTGCAGATTTTGGAAATTGTAATTCACTGATTATGCGTTGTGCTCAGCCAAAGTGTGCTGCGTGTACATCATTGGAAATTGCAAAGCCAATTGTAGAAGGTTGTGTAAATTCAAACAAAGATTGCAAAAAATATGGTGATGATTTAGTACAATTTATGGCGGCGCAACTTGTTTCAAATGCTAATGCGAAATTACAGGAAAAACAATTAGCGGCGCAACAGGCAGCAGCTCAGGCAGCAGCAACACAAAATTCACAACAAATTCAACAGATGCAATTGCAGATGCAAGAAATGCAGGCGCAGATGCAGGCACAAAATGCCCAACAAATGGCATCTATGCAGGCAGCTCTGGATGAACAAAAAGAATTGGTTGCCCAGGCTCAAGCCCAGGCTGCCGCTGCACAACAAGCAAAGTTAGAAGCAGAAACAGCACCAGGTGTTACAGTCGCGCAACAGGTTGCGATTGATTCTGGTGTATCCGAAGATGTGCTGGTTCGTCAACAGGTTTCTGGTCAAATTTTATCTGCTATTGAAAATGCAGAAGTTCAGTTAAAAACATTAAAGGCAACAATGGATAAAGTATTCCAATATGCCGGCTGCGATGCGCGTGGCAATAATTGCACAGGTCCAAAACGTGTCAAGATTTTCAAAGAAAAAGCATTAGATTTTTTTGAACCATATGATGCAATTGCAGATGAAATGTATGACGCACTGGATACAGCATTGGCGGTTGGTGTTGATGTTTCTGATGTTATAATGATGTTAAATGGTACATGTAACAAATGGGCGAAATATATGTGTTATGGTGATGATGGTACAGAAGCGCATAAACCGGTGCAATATGGAGCTGATTGTGTTCATGGTAAATCTGTAACAAATGGTACATACAGTCGTGGTAATCAAGAATGTCGCCCAACACAAATTATACCACCACAGGATGATATACGTTGTACATTCCTTGATTTTGTTACAGATGAAAACGAAGATGATACTGTTGAAAGACATTGGATAAGCGAAGTAGAAGGTGATAGATTTATTCGTGTTGGTTGTGCAACATCGGCATTGGAATCTATATCTGTCATAGGGCGCAGAAAAAGCAATAAAAACAGAACAGTTGATTTAGATACGTTGGAACGCATTATCTTGCAAGATGCACCAGAATACGCTGGTACAAATCGTTATACCGGTGGCGGGGATGAGTATGGTTATGAGAAGACAAAATATTGCGCATTAACACCACGTGGTTATGAACGTTTACGCAATGCGGTTGCACAAAAGAAATTACCAACAAGTAAAATTTGTGTTGCGTATGATGATTTACTGCGTAGTATTTCAACCGATGGTGTAATTGATTATGGTGATTATGCATTTAGAAATAATTGTTCAAAATATATAAAAGTTTTTAGTTCAGATGCTTGTACAAAAATTAATGACTGGTCATCAGATGTGAAAGTTGATTGGGTATGTGAAAATGACTCTGCAACATGTGATAATAAGGTTTGTAAGATTACAACAGATGGCTATTGTTGGAATGGTGAAAAATTTGTGGAAGAAGAAGATCAAATAGATCGTGCTTTGAACTATATAGCAACGCGTAGGAGGTGTGATAATGCAAGAGGTGAATTTCGTGATGGTACATGTTATTGTGGTAAAGTCGTAATGACGGATTTTACAAAAATGTGTATGGGTGGAATTATTCAAGATTCTGTAAAAGGCGAGGTAGTGGGGCTAAAGGTGGATGAATCAATGAAAGAAAAAGTTATACAACTCAAAGACTTACTACAACAAAAAAAATGAAAACAGTAAAAGAAATTTTTTCTAAAATTTTGATAACTAGTGCAATGCTGGTGGCTGTTGTTATGCCAACATTTGCAGATAATGGTTGTGAAAATGAAGATAATGATGCAATTGCGGCTGAATTTGCGCTGTGTTCAATACATGCATATAATATTGGAAATACAAAAAACCCTAGTGCAGCAGATAGGGAATTAATGCGTGATGTTGTTGCAATGAAATCTGAATTAATAACACAGCAGATGTATCGTCATTATGAACAAATGGAATCTATGTTAAATCGCTTTAAGACACAACTTGAAAAGGCTGTATTAACATCAAACTTGCAGGTTGCCGGCGCCAGCAAGAAAAGCAGTGATGGCGGTGGTGCCACGTTTAAGCAGACAGACCGTAATGTTTATTTGGCGGGTATATCAAATTGTTTGATGGAAATGGATCAAATTAAACAAATGGAATGCTTAAATTCAAATTATACGAGAATTTATGATCTGTCGCAAAATGGTGCCAAAGTAACGCCTGAATTGAAAAAACAATTGGCAAATGATTTTGAAGTTTTAATTGACGGTGCTATACGAAAAGGTTTGTCTGATACAGGAAAGTGTAAGGATTCAAAAACAATAAATGGCAAAAAAGACTTTCAAGACTGTTTGGATAAACATCGTTCAAATATAAATAAAGAATATGCTGAACGCAATAAGCAAAACAAGCAAATGGCCAATCCTTGGGCAACAAAATAAAAATCCCTGTTTGGGGATTTTTTTAGTGAATAAGTGTAGAGTGTTAGTGTTCCTTTCTGTTGTCATCGCGAGCGCATCGTGGCGATCCAGAAAAATAATAAAGCCAAAAAAACTGGATTGCTGTGGTTGTAACACCCCCCTCGCAATGACAAAGAAAAAAACAAGATTTGTCACGCCTAGCAAAGGCATGTTTTGTCATTCCTGCGAAGGCAGGAATAGGGGCTATACAGTTTCTTTATTTTTCCAATATTCTATATTTTTTGATAAATCATCTGCTAAATCAATCCAGTCAGGGTTTATCGTTTCTATTAAACGATACTTCCATGCACGTTTCCATTTTTTTAACTGTTTTTCGCGTGCGATAGCGTTATCTATTTATTGATATCGTTCCAAATATCCAAGTTTATGAATGTTATTCCGTTTAGTGTATCCATCGTCTAAACCCATTTTATGTTCATACATACGGCGTTCAAGATTGTTTGTTACACCGATATATGTTGCACCTGCACGCTTATCAAATAATATATAAACCCAAAAATTATAATTTTTCATGCCCGTATTTTATAAATAAGCAAATGGATCTTCAAGACCCTATTCCTGCCTTCGCAGGAATGACAAAAATAAATGCAGGCGTGACAAAAGAATTTATTTATTCACTAACACCCGCCATCTTTCTTTAACTGTTCGCGCAGTTTGTCCCAATATTCAAGACGCTTTTTTATTTCGCGTTCAAAACCGCGTTCAACTGGAAAATAATATTTCTGACGTCCCATACTTTCTGGAAAGCAATTCTGACCAGAAAATCCATTTGCTGTGTCTGGGTCGTAAATATAACCATCGTTATAACCCAAATCTTTCATCATTTTTGTTGGGGCATTTAATATGTTTTTTGGTGGCATCAGTGAGCCTGTGGCGCGCGCCGCGGCGTATGCAGCCTTTTGCGCCTTGTAATTACCAATGCTTTTTGGTGCAGTACCCAGATATATTACCAACTGGGTCAGGGCCAAGTCGCCTTCGGGACTGCCCAGACGTTCGTATGCGTTCCATGCAGCAATCGCAACCTGTAATGCGTTTGGATCAGCCAGTCCGACATCTTCAACGGCAAATCGTGTTAGTCTGCGAAATAAATACATTGGGTCTTGACCAGATGTCATCATGCGTGCAGCCCAATATAATGCAGCATCTGTATCGCTGGCGCGCAATGATTTATGCACTGCGGATATTAAATTATAATGTTCATCACCATGTCTGTCAGACAATGGTGCGCGTTTCTGTACGGCAGAATCCAAGGTGTCTGGGGTTAATGGTTCTTTGAAATTTGCGTTCGTCAGGTATTCAACTGTATTCAGTAAAAATCGTGCGTCACCATCGGCCATTTGTGCCAAGTGAATACGTGCACTTTCATCTAATGGTAATTTTTTATCCAAATATTTTTCTGCACGTTCAATCAATGTTAATAAATCTTCGGTGGCCAGGCCCGACAGTACGCCAATATGGCAACGCGATAACAGTGCGTTATTCAAATTAAAACTGGGGTTTTCAGTGGTCGCACCCATAAAAACAACAGTACCGTCTTCAAGATAGGGTAATAATGTATCCTGTTGTGTTTTATTAAAGCGATGTATTTCATCAATAAACAATAATGTGTTGCGCCCAATATCACGATTCATACGTGCTGCATCCATTGCCTTTTTTATATCAGCAGTACCAGAAAATACTGCAGACATCGGAACAAAATCCATATCAACAGAATTTGCCAACGCACGTGCAATTGTTGTTTTTCCACACCCAGGCGGACCCCATAATATCAGGTTTGATAACTTCTGATTTTCAACCATGCGACGAACAATGCCGTTTTCACCAAGCAATGCAATTTGACCCACAATATCATCAATTGTGTTTGGTCGCATTAAATCGGCAAGTGGTCGTGTCATTTTACTTGGCTTTTATTTAAGGTTTATTTGTGATATAATTATTCTATTAAAATATAAAGGAAATGGCAAGTTGGTAAATAAAAATTCTGATTTTACATTGGCTGTTGCAAATTTGGCTGCGGCCGCGATTTCGGCTAATCCTACATTAACGATGGAGGCGGCTGTAAAAAACGCACGTAAAATATTACGCGGAACGTCTGTAACAGATGAACAAATCCAAGATTCTGTGCAGCCCGATAAAATACAATGTTTGGAAGATGGTACATGGCATATTATGTTGCGTAGATACCTGAAAAGAAAATTTAATATGACACCACACGAATATCGTGAAAAATGGGGGCTACCAAATGATTATCCTTTTGTTGCGCCTGCGTATTCGCGTAAACGTTCAAAAATTGCGAAAAAGACCGGTTTAGGAAGGAAATAGAATAAAAATGCCAGAAAATAAAAATTTTAAATCTGTTGCAGAATTACGTGGCGATGATGTGCGCAGTGCTGCGGAAAAATTAAAACAGGTACGGAAAAAATTAACAGGATGGAATGTCCCAGATACTGTGCATTGGAATCAATTGGTAGATATAAATGTTGATGAAAAAAATATAAAAATAAACTGGGATATTGTACGAATTTGGATAAAAGAAAATTCTAAAAATGGAATAAAATGGTCTGGAATAGGGCTGTTATGGATGACTGAATATTTGACCCGTGGATTAAATTCTGTACTGGTAGATAATAAAATTTTAAGAAATACGGAAAAGATTGCGCAAGAAAATGCCAAAATAAAATTTATAAAAAATCATCCATGGTTGGAAAGTTATCTGCTGTATTATGTAGTAGTTGTTAATATGATGATTGCTGGTGGACAGTTGGCAATAAATAAAGTAAATCAAAAAAGTAAAGATAAGCAAGAGCCCGAGAAAGAAATTGTAAAAACAGAATCAGAAAAACAGGAAGCCCAAGATTATTTTGGTATAGAAACAACTGTTAATACAGAAACTGTTAAGCCGACAGATAGTAATTTTGTGAAAAAATCTTTGGATAGTTATTGGCCTTATTTGGCTGTTATGCTGACAGAACTGGAAACGTATCGTCAAGCATCTGTTTTACAAATTGGCGAAAGTCGCGAAACAAATGGACTTGGGTTAACTTGGCATTATATTTATGACAGTAATGGAAAATTAAATAAATACCCAAATACGCCTGGAAAAACAAAAAAATGGACTATTGATTATAACTATCAACAGGTTCAACGACATTTGATATATGAAACACTGCCTAAACTAAGAAATGCGATAAAAAATCAAAATAATATTCAAGCACAGCAGGCTATTGCAATTATATTGGCTGGATATCAACGACCAGCTGATATGGCAGGAATTGCAACAAAGATTTCAAACGCAAAGTCGCAACAAGAAATTGCAGATGCTTTTCAATACTATCCTGGTGTTCAAAAGTGGAAAGATGGTACAATGAAACGTAGATGGTGGTGTGCTGCGTTTGCTGTTGGTGCAATAACTGTGCAAGATTTTTATGATTTGCCACGTGATGCTTTTTCGTCTATTGCGTTGGAACGTGTTTATAAAGATGGACATTTTATAATAAATGAAGAAACGATTCAGTATGCAATACGACAGGCAAAAATATTTGGTAAATCTTCTACGGTTAAATCTTTCTTGTCGGGATTTGCAGAGGGTAGAAAAGCAATAGATGCTGTACAGCAAAATAAAATAACTAGTCAAACAAAAACAATTTCTTTTAATGCAGCAGTTAAACAAATAAGAAAGAAAAATGCTAAAAATGATTTGTTGATTTATGGTACAGAATACACTGTTAATTTAACATAAATGAAAAAGGTGCAAAACATATGAAAGTATTTGTTGATGTTCATGATAGACGTTGGAAAAAATATAAAATAGATTTTGCAAAAATTGCAAATGCTGTTGTTGGTAGCAAGTATAAAAATGCAGAAGCGTCTATTGTGTTGGTAGATGACAACGAAATAAAACAAATTAATCGTGATTATCGTAATGTCAATAAACCAACAAATGTTTTGTCTTTTGAATTAGAAGACGATGTGTTGTTGGGTGATATTTATATATCGCTGGATACAGTTGTTCGTGAAGCAAAACAGGAAAAAATATCTGTTGAACATCATGTCGCACATATGGTTGTTCATGGCGTTTTGCATTTGTTGGGCTATGATCATATCAAAGAAAATGAAGCAATTGTGATGGAAGCAAAAGAAACAAATATTTTATCAAAAATGGGTATAAAAAATCCGTATGCAGAAGATGTTGAATTTTTATGCGCAGATGGTTCATGTTGCCCGGGTTATAAAACAATTGCTTTTTTGAAGGGAATTAAAATAGAAAAAAATAGTTTTGCACAATATGCGCTATACGGCGTGTTTGGTGCGCTTGCGTCATTTGGTTTTGCGCCTTTTTATCAGTGGTGGGCAACGGTTATTGGGGTTGCTGGTGCATATTGGTTAACTGTTCGCAATAATAAAATAGGTGGATTTTGGTATTCGTTGCTTCGTGTTGCGCCATTTGGTGCAATATATGGTCTGTGTATGTTTTGGTGGGTTTTGCATTCAATATATGTTGCACCAGAAATTGCAGATCAATATGCAATGTGGACTGTGCCAGGTGGAATTGGGTTGATGTTGGCAGGGTGGTTAATTTTTTCTTGGCCTTTTGTTGCAATCAGCCAAAAGAAAATGTCTGCTGCATCCAGAGTGTTTTTGTTTGCTGGTGTTTGGTCGTTGGTTTTATGGGCGCGTGAATGGTTATTTACAGGGTTCCCTTGGAATCCAATTGCAAATATAACTATGCCATTTCCAAGTATTGCAAATTCTATGTCCGTATGGGGTGCATTAGGTTTAGGTTTTATTATTGTTGGTATGATTGCAAGTTTTGTTGAAATTATTCGTAATAAGAAAAATGTGTTTGTATGGTTGGTATTTATTTTGTTTTCTGGACTGGCTGTGTACGGCCAATTTCTTGGCGAACAGAATGTTAATATGGCATCAAATGGCATGAAAGAGGCTACAAAAGTATTGCGCATAGTTCAACCTGGTGCATCGCAATCACAAAAGGCGACCCATAATAGAATAGAGGCATTGCAACGTGCGGAATATAATCTGAATAATTTAGTTACGTTATCGTCTGCAGATGGTGTTTTTGATGTAATTGTTATGCCAGAAACATCGTATCCTTTTGTTGTGTTGCCGTCAGATAAAATTGAAATAGCATCAATTCTAGGAAAGCCAATTATATTTGGTGCAAATACATTTGATATGGGGGGCGTGTTCAATTCGATGGTTATATCCCAGACAGACGGTCGTATAGAAAAGATTTACAGTAAATCACATTTGGTTCCATTTGGTGAATATAAACCACTTGGATTTTTACCATCACCTGCGAATTTAACAGCGGGAAATGGACCAGAAATTATAAATTTAGATGGTTTTATGTTTGCGCCTGCGATTTGTTACGAAATTATTTTTTCTGATTCATTATTACCATATGGTGCAGGGCAGTTAGATGCAATTATCAATATTACAAATGATAATTGGTTTGGTAAAACCCCCGGGACATATCAGCATCTTGATATGGTGCGCAGATATGCGATTGAGTCTGGTTTGCCAATTGTTCGTGCAAACTATTCTGGGGTCAGTGCGTTTGTTGCATCAGATGGTGTAATTACATCTTCATTACCAGTTGGTGTGTCTGGTGTATTAGATGGATTTGTATGGGGGGCTCATAATACAGTATATCGCGAATTAGGTTTAAATTATTGGATGATGATAATACTGATTGTATCAATATTTGGTACAGTGATATTTTCAAAAACACGTGATTAAGATTTTGTATAGGAGAGGGAATCTTGTTTCGTTTTGTTTGCTGGCGTTTGGTTGTTGGTTTTATGGGCGCGTGAATGGTTATTTACAGGGTTTCCTTGGAATCCAATTGCAAATATAACTATGCCATTTCCAACTATTGCAAATTCTATGTCCGTATGGGGTGCATTAGGTTTTATTATTGTTGGTATGATTGCAAGTTTTGTTGAAATTATTCGTAATAAGAAAAATGTGTTTGTATGGTTGGTATTTTTGGACTGGCAGAACAGCAAGCAGATAAAGATACAGAAGATGCGATGCAATCTATAAAATTATAGATAGGTAAAGAAATAAAAAAGTTATCTCATGCTAGCGAAGTGTTAAATGCATCAAGGTTTGAGTATGTAAAAAGAAAGGCATTAGATACTTTGCAAAACATATGTTTTTTTGTGGGTGATAAATAGCAAAATTAATTATTGCTGAAACGTAGGATTGTTTGTTGTAAAATCCAAACGCGTATTGCAGATGATAAATTTCGTCCGGCAGGGCGTGTGGAATCTATCTCGTTTATAATTGATGCAACCGAACGATCCTGCCGTATAGACAGTTTTTGTAGCGCATCAAAAAATTCGGTTTCCAGTGTTATACTGGTTTGATGACCTGATAAAGATACAGATATTTTTTTCATCCTAGATTTTCCCAGATATTAAACAGTCTGTTATTGCGCGGTACGCATCATCATAACGGCGCAGGGGCGTTAGTGTTAAATTATCAAGCATATAAAATGTTCCAAATGCATCAAATGCAAACCAGAATAAATCATTGCGTCCAAATATAGTTTTGCCAACTGTTTTGCCCAAAGGTGCAATATCATCATTAACTTTTAATATGCTTGGTATCGGATATGTTGTGTCGCGCATAATTTCATCGGGGCCAAATATGTATCCTGTATCTAGATTGATTGCGCCAACCATTGTGTACAGTTCATTTATTGATTGGGGCAACATTGCATATCTGCGCTGTTGCAGGGCACCATTTAATAATAAAATCTGATTTTGATGTGCAGGGGCATAAATTTTTGCGCCACGTGATTGCATTGTTGATAAAAATTCAGAACATGTCATATTCTTTTGCCTTTGGTTACATATCGCGGTCTGATGCCAACTGTGATGCAATTGTTTCTGTGATTCTGTCTTCGGTTGCGTTACCACCATCGCCACCACCAAGTGTGCTGACCGGAAGATAGATTTTTTTTGGTGGGTCTGGTAACCATATTGTATCGTTGCCACTTTGTGAAATAATAAATCTGTCCATGTTATAAGAGTGTGGAAATGTTTTGCACATGAACATATTTTCTGTGCTTAAATCGCCGCCTAAAACCAATGGTATGCGAAATCGTATAGATAGATTTTCTGGGATTTTGTTCCCCATAATTAATTCCATAAAGTCATCTTGGTCCAGGTTCATTAATGCCAATTCTTCTATGCAGTCAGATAAACTAGACATAAATTCGTGACACAATTGCTTGTATTTTGTAAACCAATCTGCGCATACGTTTGTGCGTTTGGGTATGTGTTCAATTAATGGCATATCTTTCATGCCAAGTTCTGATATCTTTTTTTCTGCTGTATTTGCGTTTATTTGCATTATAGTCTTCCTATGTAATCAAGTACTGTAGATATATATTCAGAAAATGCAGCAAAATTTTCCGCAGAATCTGGATCAGATTGTGGATTCGGGTGTTGTTGCATATATCTGTTTAATTCAGATAAATTTGCAAAATTTAATATGTCAGGCGCAGTTGGTGATGCTGCATCTGATGCGTTAATAACAAAACCTTTTGTTGTGATTACAACATCATCAAGGGTGTCCGCAAAGATTTGTTGTATTGTGTCAATAATGCTTTTTAATGATGATGTTTCCATATCAAATGCACCAATCCAAACAGTTTCACTTTGACCAATTGCAACCAATGGAATTTGTACGCCATGAATTTTAGGCGATTTTTTTACGTTGTATCCAGTGGATTCAAAGATTTTATGCAGTTCAATAGTATCTTCTTCGTGAAGATTTGCATGTGTATTTGTTGTGACAGGATTGCTTGCTGCTATGGGGGCGGTAAATGGAATGTTGTTTGTTGCTACAGGGGCGGGTTGAATAATATTTGTTAGTCGTTTTGGCCGTTCCGGATATGTGTCATATAACTGGGGTTGTGTTTGAGTTTGTGTTGGATTTGGGGTTGTTTGTTTCTTTGCAGATGTAAAATCAATTTTTCTAAAACGCGGACGTATAATGATGTACAATCCGAATATTATACAAAATACCCCGATAATTAATGATGTATAAAACGCAGGTGTTATTTGTGCGCGTGTTGCTTGCATATATGATAGATGTTGCCAATGGGCGGACGAAAACAAATTAAAGCCAAAACTAATATTAAACCAAAAGCATAATCCCAGCGTTGATATTAACAACCATAAAGTGCCAAGTAAAAAATTATCAAATTTATTTCTCATTACGGTTTTTATTGTATCATATTTATGATAAAGTAGAAAGTATTATGATAAGTAAAAATATTATTTTTGATGATTTTCAACAAAATACCGCTTTGTGGTGTAATGAAAACGTTGATTCTGGGGAATTGGCACGTGTTGCAGATGTGTTGATAAAACAGCGGATTTCGTTTGTTTCTGTTATGCCGGATATGGTGGCAATATTATGGCCTTGGATTGAAAATACAAATACACGTATTTTATCTAGGTTTTATTTGAAGGACAAAAAAATAACAGAAGAACAAATATCTGAATTAACAGTAAATATTAATAATGTGTTCAAAAATGGTGCTGATGGTGCGATGGTGTTTTTGCCTTGTGCAGCGTTGACATCTTTGGTTGAACAAACACATGTTGTTAGAGGGGATTTGTTTTTTAATAAATATTTGTCTGTATGTGTAGATGTTGCAGAAATAGATTCTTGTGATTGGGAAGGCTTGTTTCAAAATTTACAAAAAATTAATGCATCTGCGTTAACGTTGACTTTGAACAAAGATACAGGTGATAAATCTGATTTTGTTGGAAGAATATATGGTATGTTGGAATCGTGGAACGCAGAAAATAATTTTGATTTGCATTTTGTTCTGGGACAGGATTTCTACCGTATAGAGCAGGTTTTGCGTTTGATTAAATCTGTAAAACCAGAACTGATAAACAATGTTAAATGTTTTGTAAATTACTAGTTATGTAATATTAAATATTTTGGTGAAATTGTTCCTGCCTTGTTTTTGTTTTGATATCGTGTTTGTATAATATCCATATCAGGAATTGTTGCAGATAAATTTGTTTCTTTTAATTGTTCTAAAATCCAATCAAAATATTCCCAATGGTCTGTGCCAATGATAATTTCGCCAGTTTCAGATAGGTATTTTGATAATGTGTTCAGAAAATCAGCAGATAATAGACGACGTTTTTCATGTCGGGCTTTTGGCCATGGGTCAGGGTGCAGAATCCAAATTTGTTGAAATTTTGAATTTGTACTGCGCAAGAAATCGCGAACATCATCTGCCCATATGCGGATGTTTTTATATGTATCTAAAACCCGATTCGTTTTAGAGTCGGTAATTGCAGATAACAGACTTGCCACGCCGTTCATAAAGGGTTCTGCGCCAATGATTGTTTTTTCGGGGTGTGTCAACGCCAATTCACGTACATGTTCGCCAGCGCCAAACCCAATTTCCAGTATTTCGCCATTTTTTGGTGCTAGCGTTGGTAGTACTTCGTCAATCAATGTTTGTTGACGGGTGGATAATTTTTTGCCATGACGGCGACCAAATGTTCTTATTTCTTGTTTTTCCATATATTTAGTATAGAATTGCATTGTTAAAAACACAAGGAATATATAGATATGATAGAATTTCCAAGAAAAATTGACTGTGGAGATTTTGAACTGATAAAGCCAGAGGCTACGTTTGATAAATCCAAAGAGTTCTTTGATGTTGTGATGAAAAATAAGGATTTTTTATCAGAGTGGTTGGAATGGACAGATTATTATTCAAAGCCAGAGGATGCTTTTGCTTATTTGACTAGCTTGAATAAACCTAATAATACATCTTATTTGATTCAGGTTAATAATGTTATTGTCGGGGGTACTGGTTTTGTGCTGTTTAGCGAAAGACAAAAGACAGCAGAATTAGGATATTGGTTGGCGCCTGATTTTAATGGTCGTGGTTTTGTAGCGCGCGCGATTAAATTTTTGGAAGATTTTGCATTTGAACAGGCGGGTATGAATAGATTGCAAATAGGGGTTGATGTAAGAAATTTGAAATCGCAGGCGGTCGCTGTCAGGGCAGGTTATATCAAAGAAGGTATAAGACGTCAGGCATATGTTCTGCGTGGTGTGCCATGTGATACTATTTTATATTCTAAATTAAAATCAGAATGGGAAAAAGGAAAAGTAAAATGAGAAATGGTTTATCAAAAGATTTAATCGCACGTGTGTTGGGCGGTGCACCAAAATATACATTGGATGAATTAGAAGCAAAATTCCCAGCACGTAACTTGGCCGATGGGGCAAAGGTGACAAGATTTGCGCCAAGTCCAACAGGTTATATGCATTTGGGTAATTTGTATAGTGCACTGATTAGTTATAAGTTGGCACAACAGTCAGGTGGTGTGTTC
Organism: Candidatus Enterousia sp.; assembly: GCA_045657405.1. Classification (GTDB taxonomy): domain Bacteria; phylum Pseudomonadota; class Alphaproteobacteria; order Rs-D84; family Rs-D84; genus Enterousia. Next base: position 41,755 of record JAZOTB010000025.1, on the reverse strand, counting down.
TTGTTACGTATTGAAAATACAGATACAAAGCGTGAAAATAAAGATGCAGTTGATATTATCATAAATTCGTTGGCTGAATTTGGAATTACGTATGAAAACGATCCGGTGTATGGACCATATTATCAATCAGAACGTAAAGATATTTATCATTCTGTGGTGGCAGATTTATTGGCACGTGGGTTGGCATATCCGTGCTTTTTAACCCAGGAAGAAATGGACGAAATTCGTGAAAATCAAAAAGCGGCAGGTTTTGCAACGGGGATTTATGGTGAATTTGCACGTGATAGGGATTTAACCGAAGAAGAAATTATTGCATATCTGGATAAGGGGTTGGTGCCATCAATTCGATTGTATTCAATGGGTAATCCAGAACAAAGAATTTTCTGTAAAGATGCAGTGCGTGGGTCGCTGTCTGTGCCAGAACATAATGAAGATACTGTTTTAATTAAATCTACGGATGGGTTGCCAACGTATCATTTTGCACACTTGTGTGATGATCACTTTATGCACACAACACATGTTGTTCGTGATGAGTCTTATTTTGGAACGTTTGCAATGCATGTTCAGATGTTTCGTATGATGGGCTGGGAATTGCCAGCATATGTTCATATTGCGACATTGGATAAGATTGATGAAGAAACAGGCAAGCAAAGAAAATTGTCAAAGCGTAAAGACCCAGAGGCAAATGTTGCATTTTTCTTGGAAGCGGGTTGGCCAGTTGAATCTGTGATTGAATATCTGGGAAATATTTTGGCGCCGGGATATGAAGAAGCAAAAGTAAAGGGCCAGGTTAAATCGTTCTGGGATTACGAAATGCGTCCAAAGAAAATGCCGGTATCTGGGTCGTTGTTTGATATGAAAAAACTTGAATGGTGGGCCAAGGAATTTATTGGCTCTTTGCCTGTGCCAGAATTGGTTAATCGTGTTGTAACTTGGGCAAATGAATATGGAACAGATATTAACAAAATGCAGGTCGCAGATGTTCAATATCTGACAGGTGTGCTGGGGATTGAACGCGATAATCCAAAGCGTGTACGTAAAGACTTTATCACTTGGTCGCAGACGTTGGAAAATGTTGCGTTCTTTTGGGATGAATTGTTTGTTCCAAGTACAGAATATGAATTTAATAATGATGCGATGGGTGCTTTCTTGGAGACGTATAACGAATCGGATGATAAAGACACTTGGTGGGCAAAAATCGTTGCTGTTGCAGAAAAATGCGGCATAAAAAATGGTGATGTGGCAATGAATCTGCGTGTGGCGTTATCTGGTCGTACAAACACCCCAGATCTGTATTCAATAATGACAGTTATGGGTGGCGAACGTGTAATTAATCGTATCAAGGAGGCGATTAAATGACGCAGACAAAAAAAGCAAGAATCAAAGCGGTAAAAAAAGATGGTCATGCATCACAATTATTAAAGGTCTTGCGTGCGACTGGGTTGTTCCGTTGGGAAAAGCCGAGTACAAAATCAGAAGAAATAGTTAATATATTAACACATGGTATCGGTATTGGTTTGGCAATCGCTGCATTAACATTATTGGTTGTGTTTGCTGTATTGGCTGGTAATGTTTGGGCGATTGTTTCTTGTGCAATCTTTGGTGCCACAATGATTACGTTGTATTTTGGTTCTACGATGTGTCATGCGATGATTGGGCAAAAAAGCGAATGCTTTTTTGAGGTTTGGGACAGCGTTGCAATTTATGCGTTGATTGCAGGGACTTATACACCATTTTTGTTGGTAAATTTGCGTGGTCCGTTGGGTTGGACTGTGTTTGGAATTTTATGGGCGATTGTTATCTTTGGTTCTTTTATGAAAATTCGTAACCCAAAGCAACAACCTCGTTGGATGGTTGCGCTATATGTTGCGATGGGGTGGACTCTGTTGTTTATATTGCCTGCGATGATTGCTAATATCCCAGTACGCGGGTTATGGTTTATTTTGGCAGGCGGTCTGTCTTATACAATTGGTGTGATATTTTATTTGTGGCGCCGTATGAAGTTTTCGCATGCTGTATGGCACTTGTTTGTAATTGGTGGCAGTGTTTGTTTCTTCTTTGCGGTTTTGTTTGGTTGTATATTGGGTAGGTAATAATAAATCCGCCGTATGGCGGGTTTTTATTGACTTTTAATATATATAAGAATAAAATAGCGAACATGAGATTATTTAATTTGTTCTTTACAACAACTACTACAACCCCGTTGGGGGTGTAATTTCTATTTGCGATAATTCGCACAAATTTCTATAATAAATCAGTTTGAAAAAATAAATAAAAGTAAAGGTATTTTATTATGTCTTATGATATTGAAATAATTCGTCATTCGTTGGCACACGTTATGGCGGCAGCGGTTAAAAAATTGCACCCTGATGTTAAATTCGCAGGGGGGCCAGCAATTGAAAATGGGTTCTATTATGACTTTGATACAGAATACCGTTTTTCCGAAGAAGATTTTGCAAAAATTGAAAAGGAAATGCGTGATTTGATTAAATCTAATGGTCGCTTTGAACAAAGAAATGTTAGTTTGGATGAAGCCAAAGAAATCTTTGCAAACCAACCATACAAAATGGAATGGTTAAATGAATATGATGCCGCTGGCGAAGCGTTGTCAATTTATACTTTCCGTGATTTTGTAGATTTGTGTCGTGGACCACACGTTGAATCTTCCAAAGATTTGCCAAGGGATTCATTTAAAATCCGCAATGTTGCAGGTGCATACTGGAAAGGAAATGCAAAGAATAAAATGTTGCAACGTATTTATGTTGATGCGTTTGCAAGTAAAGAAGAATTGGAAGCATTTTTGAAAATGCAAGAAGAAGCGGCTGCGCGTGATAATCGTAAATTGGGTAAAGATATGGATTTGTTCCACTTTGAACCAGATTATGCACCAGGGTCCGTTTTTTGGCATGACAAAGGTTATAAAATTTATCGTAAGTTGATTGATTTTATTCGTGAACGCCAAAACAGGGAAGGTTATCAAGAAATATCAACTCCAACTGTTATGGAACGTGCTTTGTGGGAACGCAGTGGACATTGGGCAAAATATGCATCTCATAACTATGCGGGAAAAACACAAGATGGTAAGGATTTCTGTGTTAAACCAATGTCTTGTCCAGGTGGTATGTTGGTGTTCGGACACGGTATTACATCATATAAAGATTTACCATTGTACTTGGCAGAATTTGGTAAAGTGCATCGTTATGAATCTTCTGGTTCTTTGGCGGGGTTAATGCGTGTACGTGAAATGACACAAGATGATGCTCATATTTTCTGTACCGAAGAACAAATGGAAGAAGAAGTTGCTAAGGCATTAAATTTGATAAAAAGTGTTTATAGCGCACTGGGCTTTAATGAACTGCATATGACTTTGGAAACAAGACCTGATTCAGAATTTCGTATTGGTTCAGATGAGATTTGGGATTTTGCCGAATCGACATTGCATAATGCTTTAAAGTCCGTAAATGCAAATTATACTGTTGCAGAAGGTGAAGGTGCATTCTATGGACCAAAGATTGGTATTTCTATGCGTGATGCAATTGGTCGTGTGTGGGTATGTGGTACGGTTCAATTGGATATGAATTTGCCAGAACGTTTTGACCTGAGTTATATTGGTGAAGATGGTGAAAAGCATCGCCCAATTATGTTGCATCGTGCGATATTAGGTTCTATTGAACGCTTTATGGGTATTTATCTAGAATCAACAGGTGGGCATTTGCCATTGTGGTTGTCACCAGAGCCAGTCGTTGTCACACCAATTTCTGAAAAGCATGCAGATTATGCAAATGAAGTAGTATCTGTTTTGCGTGCAGTTGGTGTAAATACACGTGCAGATTTGCGTGATGAAAAAGTAAATTATAAAATCCGCGAATTGTCATTGGCGAAAACACCAATTGTTGCAGTTGTTGGTGAAAAAGAAATGGCAGACAAAACAGTTACATTGCGTCGTTTGGGACAACAAAATCAGGAAACGATACCATTGTCTGATTTTGTTCAGATGATGCAAAATGCAATTAAAATGCCAGTATAAATGTATGGGGCAGGGTATCTGCCCCATAAAATGAAAGAAAGGAAAGAATATGAAAAAAGTTTTATTTTTAATTGCGCTGGTAATAACCCCAATGGTTTTATCTGGATGTGCAAAAAAATGTGAAGTAGAACCGATTGTTGCAGAAAATCATAAATTGATTGTGCCACCAAATTTCGGTAATATGCCCAAGTAATTTTTTGTTCATATCTGTTTGGTTATTCGTTTTTTTTATGATATAATGTTTATATAATCAGATATAGGGGGACAGGTGTATGAATAACGATGATAATAACTTGGATTTGTTGGATTTAGATGATAATGATACAATGGATACTTTGCCAGAGGTTCCTGCGTTTGTAGCGCCGCGCCCAAAGAAACCGTGGTTGTTGTTGTCATTGGGATTAGTGATAATTATTTTGTCTTCTTATATAATTATTCGTTCAATTGGAGGTGATTCTTCTTCTTCTATTGAAGTTGATTTGGATGCGCCTGTTGCTGTTGTAGAGGAACCAAAGTCAGTAGAAATGAATGTTATGCCACCGGTTAAGGTTGCAACAGAAAAAGTTCAGACTGCACCTGTTGATACAACGAAAACAGTTACTGTAGAACCAAAAGTTGAAAATAAACCAGAACCACAAGTTCAGGCAAGACCACAACCTGTTGCAGCGCCTGTTCGTGTTGTGCAAGATCGTAAAGAAGTAAAATTTGAACCTGCAAAAACAACAAAAAAGCCTGCAGTTAAAACACAGCAACGTGCGGCACAACCACAAAAGGTTGCAAGTGTGTCAAGTTGGTATGTTCAATTTGGCTCATATAGTACACGTGCTTTGGCTGAGGCTGCACAAGCAAGATTACAAAAAGCGCATGCTGGTTTGTTCGCAGGCAAGCAATTTGTTATCCTTGGGGCACAGTTGAAAAATGGTGCGACAACATATAGATTACGTGTTGGATTTAATTCTTCTGCAGATGCTAATGGTTTTTGCCGTAATGCCAAGGCAGATGGTTTGGATTGCTATATAACAAAATAATAAGAGGTGGAATATGTTTGGACGTTTAGGTTGGGCAGAAATATTAATAATTGTTATCTTGGTTGTTATTTTATTTGGTTCAAACAAAATTCCAGCCATGATGAAAAATTTAGCAGATGGATTAAAGGTTTTTAAGAAGGAAGTAAAAAGTCAGAAACCTGTTAAGAAAACGACTGTTAAAAAATCTGTAAAAAAGAAATAAGAAATCCCACCGTATGGTGGGATTTTTATAGTTGTTTTTGATTGTTGTTGTTTTCCTGATTTTCTTTTCGTAGTTTATATGCTTGATATAAACGTTCTGCAGAAAAGGTGAATAATAGTAACCACATAAATAAAATAATAAGTTTTTCTTTGTCGTATCCATTTTGGATAAGGTCTTTTGAACCGTGAATTATTTGACCTGTGGCCATAGCGTTGTAGATAAGATACACAATTTCTCTAAAATTAAAGATGTTATTTTTGTTTTCGTTATTCATAGTAATTACTTTTTTAATTACACAAGAATATAATACGCAAAATATTGTTTGTCAAGTAGTGTATAGATGGAAAAATAAATAAAAAAACCGGCATTTGCCGGTTTTTTATCTGCGACTTTCGTATTCTTCTTGTTCTTCTATTGTCATGGTTGCTAACGGACGTGCAATCATACGTTTTAGACCGATTTCGTCCCCTGATATAACACTGTATCCGTATTCGCCATTTTCCATTCTGGTCAGTGCAGCATTGATTTTTTGTAGCAGTTTATTATTTCGTTCAGATATACGTAAATCCATTGTGATATCTTGGTTGTATGAAGCGTTATCTGATTCGTCACCAACGCCAACACTTTCTGTTTTTTCTGCCATACGCACAGCGTTCAAAACCGAATCGGTGTCGCTTTCTAGTTCGTCTTTTTGAGTCTTTAATATATTGTAAAAGTATGCCAATTGTTCAGGACACATATATGGTTCTGATTTTTTTGGTACATATTTTGCAGGCAGTTCAATGGTTTTGTAATCCTGTTTGGCCATTATTTTTCCCCTTTTAATTCTTGTATCCAATCTATTAGTGTGTCTTCATCCATAAGACCTGTGCGTGCTTCTACTAATTCACCGTTTTTGAATGCTAATACGCTAGGGATACTGCGGATACCATACTTTACAGGTGTTTGTCGGTTTGTTTCGTCAATTTCAAATTTAATAAATGTTACATCAGGTACTTTCTGTGAAGTTGCTTCAAAAATTGGACCAAACATACGGCATGGACCGCACCAAGATGCCCAGAAGTCAACCAATGTAATACCGTTGCCAATGAATGTATTAATTGTTGTATCGTTTGCGTGTTCTAAAGCCATCTTTTTTCTCCTTCTGTTGTTGATATTCCAAGCGAGTGTATTATAATCATTATAAAATGCAAGAGAAATCATAAATGAATAAAATCATATACTTAGATGCAGCAGCAAGTTATTTGAAACCAAAGGCGGTTATTGATACGCAGGTGGATTTTCTTACTAATGGTTATGCTAATGCAGGGCGTGGAATTTGTAAGCGTGCATCGGATGTAGATTTAATGGTAAAAAATGCGCGTGAATGTGTTGCGGACTTTATTGGAACGTCATCGGATAATATAGTTTTTACGTCTGGTACAACGGCTGGAATGAATGTTGTTGCTAGAATGTTAAATATAACATCTGAGATGTATATCGGTGTATCCGATTTAGATCATCACAGTGCAAGGCTGCCTTTTGTGATGACTGGCGCAAATATTATTGTGTGTCCATTAGACGATTCGTTAAATATAAATATTGAACAAATTCCAAATGTAGATGTTTTAGTTATAACTGCGATGTCTAATGTTGTTGGTGTTGCGCAAGATGTTGAAAAAATAATTAATGTTGCAAAACAAAAAAATCCAAATGTTATAACTGTGGTGGATGCTGCGCAATTTGTTGTTCATAATAAAATAGATGTTCAAAAATGGGGGTGTGATTTTTTGTGTTTTTCAGGACATAAAATTGGTGCAGATACGGGTTTGGGTGTTTTGTATATAAAAAATCCTGATTTGTATAATCCAGTTGTGTTTGGTGGTGGTATGGTAAACAAAATAATTGGAAGTGAAGTTTTGTTTAATAGCGCACCAGATGTATTTGAAGCGGGTACATTGCCTTTGACACAGATTGCTGGAATTGTCCCTGCAATACATGATATTGCATTGCATAGACCAAATTTGCAGTTAATAGAATATTTATATGACGAATTGGTTGTTGTTGATAAAGTAAAAATAATTTCTGAACGGAATTCGGCTGTGTTTTCTTTTGTAGTAGAAGATATGCATGTCTTGGATTTTGGTGCGTTAATTGGTGCGCGTAATGTTTGTGTGCGTGTTGGAAATATGTGTGCATCATGGATGCATCAATATCTTGGGATTTCAGGCAGTATTAGAATATCTGTCGGTGCATATAATACAATAGATGAAATAAAACAGGTAATAGGGTTTATAAAAGATATTGTGAAATGATAAAAGATAAACAAGATTTTATAGATGCGTTCAAAAAGATTTATGACCCAGAAATTCCTGTTAATATTTGGGATATGGGGCTGATTTATGATATAAATATTTCTAAAGAAATTGTTGTTATAAAGATGACTTTTACCAGTCCAACGTGTCCGATGATGGAAGAATTGTTAGAACAGGTGCGTGCAGCGACTCAGGCGGTTGCGGGCGATATTCCGGTTAGGGTTGATTTGGTGTGGGACCCACCATGGGATTTATCAAAAATGTCAGATATAGCACGATTAGAACTGGATTTGACAAATCAGGGGTGGTGAAAGATGAATTTTCAAGAAATAAAAAATTTTTTGAATATGATAGAAAATCCTGTTGAAAAATTAGAAGCAGTTATGGATTTTGGTAAAAGATTAGAATCTGTGCCTGAAAATGCAGTTTGTACAGAAATAATAGGGTGTACTTCCTTGGTGCAGATATGTCAGTTGGGAAACAGGTTTTATGGTCGTGCCGATTCGGCTATTGTTCGTGGAATTGTTGCAATAATTATATCTATGGTTGATGGTAAAACAAATGATGAAATTAAGCGGATGGATTTAATCAAAGACTTTCAAGATTTGAATTTGAATCTTGGGGTCAGTCGTTTGAACGGTATAAATTCTATGGTTCGTTTTTTGCATAATTTATGATAGAATACATAATAAGTTGTGTGTGGGGACTCTAAAATGAATGATGATGATAAACTGTTTAATATAGGCTGGTGTTCGTTGGTGGTTGCAGCAATGCTGGCTGCTGTGTTACAGGTTGCATATCGTATTCAAAGAACAGAAATTCAAATTATTCATAAGCAAATTATTGATACACAACAGATAATTGCCAAAGAAAAAACAAAATTTGCATCAATGATAAGATTTGAAATCTTGGGAAATATTATCAAAGAAAAATTACCAAAATCTGAAACAATTAATTTTAATAAGTCTGTTGATATTAACAATTTACCGATCAGGAAACAAAAATAATGCTTGAAGTAGGAAAGGATGTTTTGAAACGTAAGTTTGCTGCAATGCGCGAAGATACATATGTTCGCGGCAGATTAAAGTTTATTTGTGCTTTTGTTTTAGGGGCATTTGTTCTGTTTTCTTGTCGTACACTTCAATTAACAATCCAAGGAACGAACAGGGTTCGTTCTGTTGGACGTTCTGATGAATGGGCAATACAGCGTGCAGATATTGTTGATAGAAATGGTGATATTTTAGCGAAAAATGTGGCATCAGGAAAAATTGAACTGATAAATAAAAAAGTAAGGGATAAGGACAGAGAAAAGATTGCTGGACTGATTCACGAAATGTTTCCTTATAAATATTCGTTGGCAGACGCAATTAAATTAGTTTCACCAGAACGTGGATATGTATTGTTAACTAATAAAGCGACAGAAAAACAAATACAAGCGGTCAAGAACGCTAGATTGCAGGGGCTGGATGCAAAAGAACATCAAATCAGAACGTATCCAAAAAGACGTTTGTTTTCACATATAGTAGGGATTGTTGGCTATAACGGAGAAGGCCAAGAAGGAGCAGAGGCGTATTATAATGACTATTTGAAAGAGAATAAAGATCCGCTACGTTTGTCTGTAGATTCTAGAATACAAAGTGTATTTTATGAACATTTATCACAGGCGATGCAGACATATAAAACTAAGGCTGCAATGGGAATGTTGATGAATTCTCGTACAGGCGAAATTTTGGCAATGGTGTCTTTACCTGATTTTGATCCAGAATCACGTTCAGATCCAATGATAAATCATACCTTCAAACCCATGCGTAGTGTTTATGAATTAGGTTCTATATTTAAGATATTTAATACAGCATTAGCATTGGAAAATGGTATTGATTTGAAAAAAGAGTACTATGTTGCAAAACCTTTTCCGATTTATAATAAGCATGGAAAATTAGAGCGGACAATTTCTGATATTCGCAGTTTTAAGCCACCACGTCCTAAAATTAATGTTGAAGAAATTATGATGTTGTCGTGTAATGTCGGTAGTGCACAGATTGCTCTGGATTTGCCGGATGGTGCGCAAAAGGAATTCTTTGAACGTCTGCATATGGACAAGGCTTTGGATCTAGAATTTGGTCGTACGGAAAATACGTTGCCACAAAGAAAGTGGGGACCTGTGGAACGTGCAACAGTCGCGTATGGGCAGGGGTATGCCATAACACCAATGCATTTGATGCTTGGGGTCAATGCTGTTACAAATGGTGGTATTTATATCTATCCGACATTGCAAAAAAGAAATGTTGGGGTTATTCAGGGTGAACGTGTTTTGTCCGATGAAATTTCTGCAAAATTGCGTCCGATTATGTTGCGTGTTGCAGAAGAAACAAGTGGAAAGAAAGCACGTGTTGCAGGTATTAATATTGGTGGTAAAACATCAACTGCTGAAAAATATACTAATAATAAAGTTGATGGTAAACGTAATGTTACTTCTTATGTTGGTGTTTTTCCGATTGAATCACCGCAGTATATAATATTGGTCGTGTTGGATGAACCACAGAGTGTGGCAGAAAGTGGATGGTGGCGAACCGCAGCACAAAATGCAGTGCCAACCACAGGAAAAATCTTAAATGACATACTGCCGTTGCTATTTGAATAAATTTAGATTATAATATACTTGATAATAAAAAAAGAGTATAGCGTGAATAGAATAGTTGATAAATCCATGCTGGGTAGGGCATGGGTGTCTGTGTATGATAGTGTTTGTGGTACAGAAGATTTGCTTAAAAATATTCTAAATGGGCGCGGTATTGTGTCTGATTTAGAAGTTGAACGATTTTTGAACCCAAGCATAAAAGAATATATGCCTGATCCATCTGTATTAAAGGATATGGATATAGCCGCAAAGTTGATAGCGGATGCTATTGAAAAACATCAAAAAATTGCGATATATGGCGATTACGATGTTGATGGTATTACATCAACTGCGGTCTTTGTGAAATATATGCGTGCGCTGGGGGTTGATGTTGTTTGGCATTTGCCAACGCGTGAAGGTGAAGGGTATGGCCTAAATAATGAGGCGATTGCAGATATTGTTAAAGATAATGTTGATTTATTGATTACAGTAGATTGTGGTATTAGTGGAATAGAAGAAGTAAAGTTTGCAAAAGATTTGGGGTTAAGTGTTGTTATAACAGACCATCATTCACCCGATAATGTTATTCCAGATGCAGACGCAGTTGTAAATCCAAAATGTGTTGATGATGATTCTGGCTTGTCTTATTTGGCAGGCGTTGGTGTTGCCTTTTTAACGTTAGTTGCAGTTAATCGTGAATTAAAATCTAGAAGTTTAGATGACGTTTTGTCTGATAAATTGCATAATGAAAATTTAATAAATTATCTTGATTTTGTCGCGTTGGGAACAATTTGTGATACGATGCCGTTGGTTGGTTTGAATCGTGCATTTGTTGCAACAGGTCTAAAAGTTTTAGGGTTGCGTCAAAATTTAGGGTTGCGTGTTTTGATGGATTTAGCGGGTATAAAAAAACCGTCTGTGTATGCAGCAGGTTTTGCCTTAGGACCACGATTAAATGCGGCAGGACGCTTGGATTCTGCATCGCCTGCGCTGGATTTGTTGTTAACAGATAATCCGTTAATCGCAAATGATTTGGCAAATAAATTGCATCAAATGAATCAAGAACGTATTGATATTCAAAATGCTATTATGTTGTCTGCAACACAAATGGCAGAAAAATGTTGTGCGTCTGGTAAGTGTAGCTTGTTCATCTGTGGTGATAATTGGCATGGTGGTGTGATGGGAATTATCGCAGGTAGATTAAAGGATAAATTTAATTTGCCTTCGTGTGTTGCAACAAAATCAGATGGACAAATAAATGGTTCAGGACGTTCTATTGCAGGTGTAGATTTAGGTAAAATTATTCATGACGCATTGGCTGCAGGTGTTATTAGTGAAGGGGGGGGGCATGCTGCTGCTGCTGGATTTTCTTTGTCAGAAGATAAACAAAATGCGTTTTGTGAGTTTTTAGAAAAGGCTGTTATGGAACAGTTACATGGTCATATTCCACAACCAGAAATTTTTGTTGATGCGCAATTGGATGCGGGTGCTGCGACAATGAAATTGGTAAAGCAGTTAAATGTTTTGGAACCATTTGGTCAGGGAAATCCGGAACCTGTATTGGTTCTGCGTGGTGCATCGTTGCGTTTTGCATCTGTTATGGGAAATGGTGGAAATCATATTCGTGGTACTGTTGCGACCAGTGCAGGTACACAATTGTCTTTTGTTGGTTTTAATTTAGTTGGTACACCTGTTGGTAATTTTTTACTAGACGATGCAAATACAAATACTACAATAAAGATGTTAGGTAAATTAAAAGAAAATGAATACAACGGACGAACCAGTGTTCAGTTTGTACTAGAAGATATTGCGATATAGAAAATATGGATGTAAAAATAAAAGAATTTTTAGACAGAATTTGTTCTGCAAAAACAATTGCTATTATGGGACATAAAAATCCTGATGGCGATTCTATTTGTAGTGTTTTGGCATTGGCATATATAATAGAAAAGAATTTTGGAATACAGCCTGTATGTGTATATGATGGTAATATTTCAGATAGTTTGGATAATATACCATTGCGTAATCATATAAGGTATTTTGAACGCGTTGATATGAGCGTGCCTTTTGATTTGGTAATAGTCATGGATTATGGAAATCCTGCGCATATTGGTGGACCACAACCGATTGTGGATAATGCAAAATTTGTTATAGAAATAGATCATCATAAAAATGAAAATAATGTCGGACAGTTGTGTATTAATGATGATGTTGCTGCTGCAACTGCGGTAATAGTATATAAAATAGCATGTATGTCTGGATTGAAAATTGATTCTTGTGCTGCTGACTTATTGGCGTTGGGAATTTTAACGGATACAGGTAATTTTAAGTTTGCACGTAATGGAGAAGCGTTGCGAATAATGGCTGATTTGATTGATTGTGGTGTTAATATTCGTAATTTAATAGAGTTGATGAATAATAAGCAGCGTAAGGCCGTTCAGTTAGAGGCTCGTACTGCAGCAAATGCAGAATTCTTTTATGGAGGCCGTTTGGCATTAGCGGTTGTTTGCAAAAAAGATTATAAGTATCTAGATGGTCGTGGTGAGACTGTGTTGAATTTGCTGGGGCAAATTAAAGGTGTTGAATATATTGTTCTGTTGAAAGAGCAAAAGGCAGAACAAATCGGTATTTCTATACGCAGCCGTAAAAAACCAATTGATGGAATTGCTGTTATGTTGGGGGGGGGTGGACACGAACGTGCTGCAGGTGCAATCGTAAAAGATAATTTGGAAAATGTTCGTGCACGTGTTTTAGAATTGTTCAAAGGGGTATAAATATGTTGAAAAGATTGATGGTTTTGTTTGGTTGTATTTTTATGTCTGTTACGGCATTTGCTGATGTAAATAATACTTTAGTTATCAAAGCAGAAAAATATTTGAATTCTATTACTGGGTTAACAGGGACTTTTATTCAAACTGCTGGTGGTAAGAAAGAGCAGGGGACTTTTTCTATGTTGCGACCAGGGCGTGTTAGATTAGATTATGATAATATGCCAATTCAACTAATATCGGATGGTCAAGATTTATATTTCTTTGATAAATCTTTGGATCAGATAACAACAGTGCCTTTGACAAGTACACCCGCTGGTATTTTAATTAGAAAAAATATAGATTTACAAAATTCGGATGTTAATGTTGTAGAAACAAGTGATTCAAGTAATACTTTTTCTTTGAAATTGAATTTGCGTGGACAAGAAGGACTGGGACATATGACTGTTGTTTTTGATAAAAAACCAGTAAAGTTAAATTCATGGTCTGTTGTTGATGCAACTGGTGTAACGACGGATGTTGTTTTTTCTGGATTAACAGAAAAAACAAATTTTGGAAAAAATTTCTTTCAAATACAAAGACACAAAATAATCAGCACCAGTGGTGGTGATGATTTCTATGATTAAAAATGTTTGGAATTAGTTGGGCTGAATTTTTCGTAATTGTATTAGTTGCTGTGTTGATTATTCCATCGCGACTGTGGCCAGATGTTGCCAAGTTTGTCGCGCATATTGTTAATGCTGTACGAAAAATAATTTGGAAAATAACAGATGTTTCTGAAAATCTGAAACAGCAGATTGATTTGGAAAAACCTATTGATGATTTAATACGTTCAACAACAGACGAAGTTCTAGATACTTTTTCTGATGTGATTCCAAAGAAAAAAACGAAGCCACAAAAAAAACGTAATGGGAATTTGTAATGGAAAAAATGACCTTGTTACAACATTTTTCAGAATTGCGTCGTCGCATATTGTGGTGCGTACTGATTTTTATGGTGATGTTTGTTTTTGGTTGGTATGTATCTCCGTTTGTTCAGTCTTTTTTTACAATGCCATTATTGTCTGTTTGGCCTGATGGGGCATTGTTATATACAGGTTTGTCTGATGGTTTGATGATACGCTTGTCTTTGGCAGGTCTGTTTGCTTTGATAGTTTTGATACCCGTTATATTATGGCATATCTGGGCTTTTGTTTCGCCTGGATTAAAAAAGACCGAGCGTAATTTTATTTTTCCAATATTAATATTATCGCCAATTTTGTTTGTTTGTGGGGCAGGCTTTGCATTTTATTTCTTGTTTCCTTTTATATTTAAATTTTTTATTCAACTAAATCAGACTGTTGATGTGCCAAGTATTTTGTTTCCGGTAGCGCGTGATTATTTGCGATTCGCAGTTGGTATGATGAAGGTTTTTGGCGTTGTGTTTCAATTGCCGTTAGTTATGGTTTTGTTAAATAGAATTGGCGTATTAAAACGTCAATATGTCTTAAAAATGCGAAGATATGCAATTGTTTTTATTGTCATAGCAGCGGCAGTTTTAACGCCACCAGATATTGTGTCGCAAATTTTATTGGCATTACCAATGTGGTTTTTGTTTGAAATTAGCATTTTATTTATGCGTAGAGATTAATTTTATGATATAATTAGTCTATGAAAAAAATCTTTTTGATTTTTAGTGGACTTGTTTTTACTCAAACTGCATGTGATTTGCAGCCAAAGGTTTTATCTTTTCCTGATGCGGTTGGTGAATTTATTTCTGCTAGATATCCTGCTTTGTTGGCGGACCCTAATGCACAACCAGAAATTTATAATTCTGCTGTGTCTGATTACGGTGTTTATGCATCTCCTAGGTTATATGGAACATTATCGCCGGATGAAGATTATGTTGTTTATAGTAGTGTTGATGATTATATTGTACCACCACAAGAAATGGAATCTCAGTCGTTATATGGTCAGGAAGTTGTTGCAGAAACATCTGTTGAATCTGATGATGTTTTAAGGGTGCCAGAATATGAACAACAAACACCTGTAACAGAAATTGTTGTTGAACGTGGTGATACTTTGTATGGTTTGGCAAAAAAACATAATACAACAGTTGATGATTTGGCCAAGATAAATAACCTAACTGAACCATATAGTTTATCTGTGGGGCAACGTTTAAGTCTGGTAAAAGAACTAAAATCTGATGATGTGTTAACTGTAAATAAACCTGTTAGTGGTGTTAAAACAACAACACGTGTTGAATTACAAGAAGTAACAGTGCGTAAAGGTGATACATTATATTCTTTGTCCAGAAAATATTCGGTGCCAGTTAATGATTTAGCTGTTATGAATAATTTGACTGCACCATTTAACTTGCAACATGGACAAGTTTTACGGATCCCTAATTTAGCAACAGCATCACTTGCAAAAACAAGTCAAATGACAAAACCGGTTGTTAAAAAAAGTACTGTTTCTGAACACATGGTGGATACGTCTGTGTCAGATGTTAATATGGAAAAAAATAAAACTGTAAAAACAGAACCAAAGAAGATTTCATCTGATCCATCAAAAAAATTGCCTGCGATTACGGCACGTTCATCTTCAAAATTTGCTTGGCCGGTTCGTGGAAAAATTTTGTCTGCGTATGGCGCAAAATCCAATGGTTTGTTTAATGATGGCATTAATATTGGTGCAACATTGGGAAGTACGGTAAAAGCAGCTGAAAATGGAGTTGTTGCGTATGCTGGTAATGAAGTAAAAGGTATGGGAAATTTGGTTATAATTCAGCATTCTGGTGGTTGGATGACTGTGTATGCGCATATGGATACAATGAATGTGCGTCGTGGTATGCGTGTTAATGTCGGACAAAAAATAGGTGCTGTTGGTCAAACGGGCAAGGTTGATTCGCCACAATTGCATTTTGAAATACGAAAGGGAACCAAGGCGTATAATCCTTCAACATATTTGAAAAAATAAGGTATGTTTTTACACCTTGTTTTATGAATACTGTCGTATCAAATATATTCTATATTTATGTTATTGTGTATATAAACAAGGAGTGTTTATATGCGTAAAATAATTTTTGCTTTGTGTATTTTTTTGTTGGTTTTACTGGTGATATGGTTGGTTCTAAAATTTAATAAATATATTGCCCCAAATTATAAATATAATGCACCAACGTCAGATACAGAAATTACAATATATGACATAGACGATCTAGAACGTCGGGCGTCAATGGTAATCCCAAGTGGTGGTTTTGATTATATTTATGGTGGTGCAGAAACAGAAAATACCATGCATAGAAATATAACTGTATTTGATAAAGTTGACATAGTGCCGCGTGTTCTAACGGGTGTTGATATGCCAGATATAACAACAAGTATTTTAGGGATAAATATATCTTTGCCTGTTATTGCAGCGCCTGCTGCTGCACATGGTTTGGCACATGTTTCTGCAGAGGCGGGGACTGCACGTGGTGTTGCCGCTAGTGGTACAATCATGAGTGTTAGCAATTATGCAAGTTCTCCATTAGTAGAAATTGCAAAGGCTGGAAATGGAGCACCACAATGGTTTCAATTGTATCTAAGTAAAGATGATGCTTTTAATCGTGCAATTGTTAATCAAGCAAAAGAATTAGGTTTTTCTGCAATTATTTTGACTGTGGATGCACCTGTTGGGGGTAACAGAGTACGTGATAAAAGAAATAATTTTAGGTTTCCTTTATCTTTGCCCAACGTTGCACAAAAAAGTGGACCAACAAAAGGGCAGGGAATCAACAAAATTTTTGCTGAATCACAAAATAAATTAACGCCATATGATGTGTATCTTGTTAAACAAATGACGGATTTGCCTGTGATTGTCAAAGGTATTCAACATCCAGACGATGCAGAAATTGCAATTGCATATGGTGCAGATGCAATATGGGTGTCTAATCATGGTGGTCGTCAGTTAGATGGAGCGCCTGCTTCGTTTGATGTGTTACAAGAAATAGCACAGCGTGTTAATAAGCGTGTTCCAATAATATTTGATAGTGGTATAAGACGTGGACAACATATATTCAAGGCAATTGCAAGTGGAGCAGATGTCGTTGCAATTGGTCGGCCAGTAATCTATGGTTTGGCATTGGGGGGATGGCGTGGTGTTGTTTCTGTGTTTGATTATTTGAAGACGGACTTAAGGCGTGTGATGACACTGGCGGGAACGCAAACAATAGAGGATATAAAAAATGTAAAATTACGTCATAATGATACAAAATGTGATAAAAACTTGCATTTACCAGAAAAAAGTCTATAATTACCCCCGTTCTGATAAATAAATCGGTTCTGGATGCGTAGCTCAGTTGGTAGAGCAACTGACTCTTAATCAGTGGGTCCAGGGTTCGAGTCCCTGCGCGTCCACCAAAAATATAACGACCACAAAGCTGGTCGTTTTTTTATGAATATATTATGTGTTTTTTCAGGGATTCATACCTATATAAATATCCAAATAACATTGATAGAATCAAAGTGTTGACATGAAACTTTGAAACTATAAAACTTAAAAGGAGAAGAAATGAAAAAATTAGCAATTTCAACATTGGCTGCACTGGTTGTATGTCCTGCGTTCGCAATTAATCATCCAGATCAGGGCAGTTCTTGGCAAATGTGGGGTATGGATCCATACGTTGCTTTAAGAGGTGGTATGAGTTATACAAATCTTAATTATAAATATGAAGGAAATAAAGAATCTATTACAGATTATATTTTTCAGGGTCGTGCAGCACTTGGCTTAGAAATATGTGATACACTTCGTTCTGAAATGGAATGGACCTATTATGGCAAAACATCTGATCAAGAATACTTTGGTGCAACATCAGGTAATATTGATGTAGAAGCAAAATTACAAACATTGCTGTGGAATAATTATATGGAATTTGGATCTTATAATACGATTCGTCCTTTTGCAGGTTTGGGTGTTGGTATGGCTTTTGCAGATGTAAAGCGTTATGGTGATTTGATACCATCTCATAGTGAAAGCAAGACGCGTGTTAGTGCTATGGCAACAATGGGTGTGTCATTTGACATGGAACGTTTTGCAGTAGATTTAGCAGCAAGATATACATATGTAGATCTTCAATCTGGATTACATAATTTTGGTGGCGATATTGGTATCAGATTTATGTTCTAAGAAAAAAAACGTCCCTTATGGGGCGTTTTTTTGTTGCGGGTATTATAAAAAAGCCCTAAAAAGGGCTTTTTTATACTAATTTTGCTAAGGCAAGTTTATTTAGAAAACCTTCTTCTATTGAACTTAATAATGAATCAATGCCTTCGTTTGTATCATCATCATTTATAAGTTTTTCTAGTAATGAGATTATATTTTCACATGATGTTACAAGATTTGTATTTATAAATTTTGGATTCAAAATATCTGATTTGAAAACGGATTTTTTGTTGTTTGCCATAAAATACGTTTCTGAAATAGCATCTACCCATGTGTCAATATCTTCATTTAATCTGTCAAATAACAAATGTTTAGAATAATTGTCTGTTGACCAATGATTTATTTTACATGCATACTTAAATGCAATTAAGTGTTGTATCAATTCGTACATTTTATTTTTCTCCTTTGGTTGTGTTTTATAGCTTATATAAAACGAATGTTTTTTGATATAGGTTTGTTTTCAAAAAAACGTTCTGTACGTTGGATTTCTTGGGATTCCTAGGTAATCAAACCTGCGGAAAAAAGTTGGATTTATAGTAGAGTATTTATGTATCCACAATAAACAAAAAGGAGAAAACAAATGATAAATTTAATGAAAAAAACTTGTGTGGCTGCATCTGTTTTAGGTGCTGTTGCATTATTGGCCGGATGTTCTAGTTGTCCAACAAAAAAACATCATGCGCATAAAATGCAAAGTGCGCAATATGCACAGCCTATTGAAGTGATTGAGTCTGATACAATACTAGTGTATCAACCACACGAAGATGCAAAAGTAAAACATGTTTATGCAAAAATGTATACTCACAGTAGTCGTGGTGGCGAATCAAAAATGGGACATATTAAATTTCGTGACACAGATAATGGTTTGAAAATGGAAGTAGATTTGAAGGATATGCGCCCAAATGTACCTTATACAGTCAGATTGTATCAGTGTGGTAATTGTTATAATGATGCGAAATGTTGCAATAATTCTCGTATGATGAATGTGAAACTGCCAATGTTGGAAACTGGTCATACAGGTCGTTTAGAACAGTCTTATATGATTCAAGGCTTGAATGCCGCTCAGTTAAATGGTGCAAATATTTATTTAGAGCGTGATGGCGGATATAAAGCAGGTTGGGGTAAATTAGAGAAATAATGATATTTTATCCTTAATATTATCACACCCCTGTACCGGGGTGTTTTTTTCTTTAAGATTTTATTCTTGTGTGCTAATATCTCGTGCGATGTTAAAACTATATAAAATCTTGATAATTTTTATTGCTGCTTGGTGTGGTGTTTTTGATGTGTTTGCAGAAACAATTTATTTTGATATTGCAGGTATAAACAGAACTTGGTCAGAAGATACGATAATTTTAGAAGGTGTTAATGTACAACCGAAAAATTTAACAATTACGAATTCTATATTTATTCAAAATAACGGTAATTTTATTCCGAATAATACATATATTGGTGATGGTTGCAGTGTATATGTTGAAAATAAGGGAAGTATAGAATCTGTCTTTGAAATGGGGACAAATGCACAATTATTTCAGGTTGTTTCTGGACAAGAAAGTTTAAGGGCTGCTGAATTTGGTGTAGAATATACAATTGTGGCTAAAAGCGACGAAGTTTTGTCTTTGGCAGATGTTATTGATTTTACAAATGATGCAATCAGTATTGTGTTTGAGGATATAACATTAAGTTTAGATAAGGTGCCACAGAATACAAATGCTAGGGTTGTGTTCGGTGAAAATGTTGAATTAATAGTTGATGATAATCCGGAAATATATAATAAAGTTCTTTTGGATAATATTTCTGGTGATGTTTTAGTGCGTTTTATAACCGGTACAAAAGATGTCATGTATTCTGATGTTGGGTATCTAAGATATGGTTCTTTGTATGTAGAACGTACCAGACAAACAGATTATGAAGTTATATTTTCTGATTCCAACAAAGGTAAATTTATAAATCAATTACGTGAAAGTTCTAAAAATAATAATTTGTTGTACTTATTAGATAATGCGACAGATATGACAGAACTAGAAAATGTGATGTCAAAATCTGTGTTGTTTAATCCAAATCAGTTGATTATGCCATTACAAATTATAAACACGTTGAGTACATTAAATTCTTTTGCTGAAAATGATTTAGATTCAGATGTTAATGCGTTTGTCTTTGGAATTATGTCTGATAATTTTACATCGTATGGTGCGGATATTAGTTTGGTAAATTTGATTGAAGACGAATTTAATTTTAATGTGGGCTTGAATATAGGACAGGTTTTGTATTCGTCGGATATAGAAGAGTACGATATGATGTTTTATGGTTTTGATTTGGGTGCAAAATACACGTTTGAAAATAATTTATTTGTGTCTGGTAAACTTGGGTATGGAATTGCAGATTTTGATATAGATGCTGTGTTTGTTAAGGACAAAATTGTTAATAGCCCAAAAAGTACATTTGGTACTTTTGTATTAGATGCTGGTTATGATTTTAGTATAAACGATTCGATAAATTTGTCTTCTTTTGTGGGGCTAAGGACAGATTTTTATAAATTGGATGATTGTTCGTTATCTGAATTTGCAGCGCGTTTGGGTGCTTCTGTTGGATACTTATATGAATTATCAGAAATGAAATATCGTTATGATTTTGGATTAGTTGCAGATACTGAAAATCTAATAGCAGCAACTGCAAATATAAGTTTTATATCGCCAACAGATGGAATGGGATTGGGTGTTGGTATATCTGTTGCTAATGTATTTGATACCGTTGCTTATAAAGCAATGGTTAGTATAAATATAGCCTTTTAATTAATCCGTAAATTTACCACGTAATGATGCTTTGTTAGCACTTGTTATACATATTTTTGCCAATATGGGTGTGTGTGCATCATCAGAAGGTTTTTCAACAACACATTGTTGCATATATGGTGTACGGTAAATCAAGTGATTACCTGTTTTGTCTGGACCTTCTAGTAAACATTCCATTGTTTTATCAATGCAACTGGTATTAAATTCACGTTGAACTTCGTTCAAATATGTATCCAGTTTCGCAAGACGTATTGCTTTTATGTTTTCTGGAACTTGGTCTTGCATTAATGCTGCTGCTGTGTGTGGACGTGGTGAATATTTGAATGAATAAGAGTTTATATATTTTATCTGTTCTGCGATTCGCATTGTTTGTTCAAAATCTTCATCTGTTTCACCAGGAAATCCAACAATAAAATCAGAAGATATTTGTATGTCAGGACGTGCGATTCGTAGTTTGCGTATAATGTCTGTATATAGTTCCAAAGAATACGGACGATTCATTCGTATTAAAACATTTTGTGAGCCACTTTGAATAGGCATGTTAAGAAATGGCAATAATTTAGGTTCTGTTGCAAACATTTCAATCAAATCATCTGTCATTTCGGTTGGGTAACTGGATGTAAATCTGATTCGTTTTACTGACTCTATTGTTGCTGCTTCGCGTATTAAATCAGACAGGCGATATGTGTTACCTGTGTCATCTGTATATTTGTATCCATTTACGTTTTGTCCTAAAAAACATATTTCAACAGCACCAGTGTTTGCAGCGTGAATTGTGTCACGAACACAATCTTCAAATTTGCGCGATATTTCACGACCGCGTGTGTATGGAACGATGCAGTATGTGCATACGTGATTACATCCTTCTTGAATTGGAATGTATGCAACAGTTGGTGATTTTTCCATTTGTGGTAATTCATCAAATTTTTCTAGGCCACCTAAATCAATGTTGAATAATTTGGCATCCGTATTTTCTAAAATTTGTGGCAGTTTATGATAACTTTGTGGTCCAAGAACAAAATTTAAATCAGGTATTCTGCGGAATGCATCGCTGCCCGATTCGCGTGCGACACAACCAACGATTCCAAATAGGGCAGTTGGTTTTTTTGCGCGTCTGATGCGACCCAGTGCAGAAAATACTTTATCTGTTGCTTTGGCGCGGACAGCGCATGTATTTAATATGATTATGTCAGCATCACTGACGTTGTCTGTACGGCACATTCCTCGGTGCTCAAGCATCGCGGCAATACGCCAACCATCATATACGTTCATTTGACAGCCAAAAGTTTGAATAAAGAATTTTTTCATGATTTTATTTGTGTTTTGTGTTGTTATATTTTGTTTGTAGGTGTTTTATTTGTGACCATTTGTTCGCACGCAGAATATAATTCTTTTTATAACGTTCTTCACGGTGAAGTATTTTTAGACGTGCTTCCCACTTTGTCATTTCTCGCATTATGCGAATGATGTCATCATAAATATGCATTTGTTTACCTCATTTTGTTTCTGCCGCTATGATACTTTTGTCTGGCGTATCTTTGTTTTGCGATATTAAAACTTTTTACCATATTTTTTGTGTGATGCTTGCGTGCGTTTTGTTCGTTTAATGATAATCCGGATTTAGGCAATATCAATTCAGTAGGTGGTGATGATATCTCTGGAATGTTTTCTAATATTACTTCTTTTGTCTGAATTTTTTCAAATTCTGGCAGCAATTCTTGGTTTGTATTGTCCGATAAATTCTGTGTAATTAGTAATTCCTGTTCAGGTAATATTTGTCTGGGTAAACTTTCTTGTGTTCCTGTAATAAATATTACTTTTTTATTGATGTGGTTATCTGTCCGAAATTTTTCAATTTCGGACAGTAACTCTTGTTTCATATCATCTACTAATTTTTTTGAAAAGATAATAATCATATCTTATTTTTGTCTGACTGTGTGATGGTTGCGCATCATTTGTACACGTGCTTTGCGTACTTTTTCTGTTGTTTGTTTGTGTGCTTGTGGTTGTCTGATTTCTTTGCCTGGAATGTCAACAGTGCCATATACAACACCTGTAACGTGATTGTTTTCTTTGATAGTTATTATTTGTGTCATTTTATTATCCTTTTTTATGCTAATTTTTTACGTAAAAATTCGTTAACAACTGCTGGATTTGCTGTACCGCCTGTTGCTTTCATGACGTTGCCAACAAAGAAACCAAGCAGACCAGTTTTCCCGGATTTATATTGTTCAACCTGGGATGGATTTGCGGCAATTACATCGTCTATGATTTTTTCAATTGCACCAGTATCTGTCATTTGTTTCATGCCGAATTTATCTGCAATTTCACGTGGTGTTCCCGATTCGCCATCCAGCATTTTGATAAATATTTCTTTGGCTTGTTTTCCGTTAATTGTATTTTCAGAAATCATTTCAACCAATTCTGATAAATCAGATGGTGTAATGATACGCATTTCATCAACAATGCCTGATTTTTCATTTTTTTCATCCCAGTTTTCTGGATGTGCAAATAATTCACTTATCATCCAGTTTGCAATTGATTTTGCATGTTTTGTGTTGCTGCCTACTGCTGAATCAAACCATTTTGATATGTTTGTGTTTTCTGTCAATCTGGCCGCGTCATATTCAGATAGTCCAAATTCTGTTATATAACGTGCGCGTGTCGCAGAAGGTAATTCTGGCAAGTTTGCACGAATGCGTTCAATTTGTTCGTCAGAAATTTCAATTGGTAACAAGTCTGGATCTGGGAAATAACGATAATCCAGTGCGTCTTCTTTTGAACGTGCAACAGATGTTGTACCATCGTCTTGGTGGAAACGCATTGTGTCTTGGGTAACGGTGCCTCCGTTTTCATATATTTCAATTTGACGACGGGCTTCGTATTCAATTGCAGTTTTGATAAATTTGAAAGATACCATATTTTTGGTTTCTGTTCTGGTGCGGAATTCTGTTGAACCAACAGGACGTACGGATACATTTACGTCTGCGCGCATTGAACCTTCTTCCATGTTTGCTTTGGATACACCCAGTGCACGTGCAATTTCACGAATCGCACGAAGATAACGTTCTGCTTCGTCTGGGGATGAAATATAAGAATTATTTTCTGGATTTTTTGTGTCCAAGAAAGTTACGATTTCCAGTAACATAACGCCTGTACGATTAAAATCTACAAATGATTTAGAAGGGTGCATATCATGCTTGTTTTTTGCAGCGTCTTGTTCCATATGTGCGCGTTCAATGAAAATCTTTTTAGGTTTACTGTCATCGCCCATAATTTCAACCCATCCACGACCAACAACAGGCGCTTCGTCGGCAGGTTGTGAAATTTGATAGCCTTGGGGCAGGTCAGGGTAAAAGTATTGTTTACGTGCAAAGCGACTGTGTCGGGATATTTCTGCGTTTAATCCTAATCCCATTTTGATTGCCTGTTCAACACAGTATTCGTTTAATACAGGTAGCATTCCCGGCATTGCAACGTCAACCATTGAAACCTGAGTGTTTGGGGATACTGTTGGGTTATAGTCAGCGGATGCGCCACTGAATAGTTTTGATTTAGACAGTACTTCTATGTGTGTTTCCAGTCCAATTACTAGTTCCCAATCGCCTGTTTTGCCTTTTATTGTAAACATTTTTTCTTTTTCCCTTGCTTTTT
Source organism: Candidatus Enterousia sp. (assembly GCA_045657405.1). Classification (GTDB taxonomy): domain Bacteria; phylum Pseudomonadota; class Alphaproteobacteria; order Rs-D84; family Rs-D84; genus Enterousia. The sequence goes on along the minus strand of JAZOTB010000025.1, from coordinate 17,190 downwards.
TGTTTTTTGTATCTTATTATTTGTCCCGCGTTGGCTAGGTAGCTCAGTTGGTAGAGCAAGGGACTGAAAATCCCTGTGTCGGCGGTTCGATTCCGTCCCTAGCCACCATCTCCTTTCTTGTTGCGACCGTGGTGGTCGTTTTTTTATTGTCAAAGAATATGGTATTTTTATTCATATATTATTTCCCCATAATCGTTGTTGGGCGGTTGTCAATGTTTGCAGCAGATTCAATGTGTTTCGCCAATTGCAGAACTCGCATATCTGCAAAACGTGGACCAACAACCTGCATTCCTAATGGCAGACCGTTTTGTGCAAGACCACATGGAACACTACATGCAGGGATGCCTGCAAGATTCATTGCAACTGTGAACAAATCCAATGCATAGAATTCCAGTGGTGATAGTGATGCATCCAATGGCATTGCGGTTCCTGCAGATGCAGGACATACAATTAGATCACATTGTTCAAATGCAGAATTAAAACTGTCTGCAATCATACGACGTACGCGTGCAGCCTGCATAAAATATACATCGTACGATTCGCTAGATAATACAGCTGTACCAATAATCATACGGCGTTGTACTTCGTCACCAAAACCAGCAGCGCGTGTTTTTTTGAATGTGTCGTAAATATCTTTGCCTTCTACTCGCAGGCCATAACGCATGCCGTCATATCTGGCCAAGTTTGAAGATGCTTCTGCAGGGGCGATAATGTAATATGCGGCCAATGCGTCCAAGATGTTTGGGATTGAAACCTCTACAATTTCTGCACCCATAGATTTTAAGTCTGCAACACGTTTTTCAAATAACGATTTCATGTCAGATGAAATTTCTACATTTGCGAATTCTTTGATAACACCAACACGTAGTTTTTTGCCATCGCCCAAAACTGGTTCCAGTGGACTGTTACATGTAAATCCATTTGGCGCGCTGGTTGAATCTTTTGGATCGTGTCCTGCCATACACGATAGCATTAATGCAGCATCGTCAACAGTACGTGTGATTGGACCGGGGGTGTCCAAAGAAGATGCAAATGCAACACAACCCCAACGAGAGCATAGTCCATATGTTGGTTTCATACCAACCATGCCTGTAATTGCAGCAGGAAAACGAATTGAACCTCCTGTATCTGTGCCGGTTGCGCATAATGCTAAGCCACTGGCAACTGCTGATGTTGAACCTCCTGATGAACCGCCAGCGGTTAAATGTTTTTCTATCTGCCATGGGTTAACAGGTGCGCCAAAGAAACTGGTCTTGCTGAAAGTGCCCATTGCAAATTCATCTAGATTTGCTTTACCCAACAATACTGTACCCGAATCAATTAATTTTTGTGAAACAGTCGATTCGTATTCTGGTACAAAATTTTCAAGCATACGTGATGCGGCTGTTGTGCGAATTCCGCGTGTGGCAAATAAATCTTTCATTGCCATTGGAATTCCGTCCAGTGGTAATGCGTTGCCGGATGCACGTCTGGCATCAGATGCAGCAGCATCTGCCATGGCGCGTTCAGGTGTAACTGTGATATAGCAATTCAAATCAGCACCGTATTGTTCAATGCGATCTAAGTATGCTTTTGTCAGTTCAACAGATGTGATTTCACCACTGTTTAATTTTTTTAATGCTTCAACTATTGTCAGGTTTATCATTTTTGTTTTCCATAGTGTTGTGGGAACAATATTGTGCCCAGTGTGTTTTTTATAAATTCGTCTTTGCAATTGCCAGCACGTAAATTGCGTGCACAGCATTTTGCTTTTGCTAAATCTTCGTTTTTACATTTTGCGCATTGTGGTTTGTAGTCAGGAAAGAACATGCCAGATATATTTAGAAAACCATGTTCTTTACCATAGGTTTTAGATGATTCAAAATTTACGGTGTCTGTGTAAGTTGCCGTTAATGATTTAAGACATGCTGTCTTTATAGGAAGGTTGTTTCTGAATTTTTCAATTAATTCAAGCGCCTGGGTTTGTGTAATATTGCCAAGTTTGATTGTTTGTGGAAAATTATTGTATAGTTCATACACTAAAAATCTAACAGGAATATTGTTTGGTTTTTTTTGCATTTTAATTTCCGTTTATTTCTGTTTTTCGTTTGCATAATGTTGTGGAAATAATACACTGCCAACAGTTCTGCGAACGAATTCATCCTTGCATTTTCCATTTTTTAAATTATCAAAGCAGGCTTGTGCTTTTTCATAACTTGATTTATTAAAAACACTAATGCGGGGGTCACATTTTATTTTATCAATATGTGCCATACCACTAAGTATTAATTCGCTGTGTACACTGGGGGATTTTGGAACATTTAAAATGCTTGTTTGCATATTAACATTAAAGCATGGTGCAACACATGTTGCTAATTTAATGTCAGTGTTTTTTAACAATCCTAATAATTCAACCACATCATTTGCAGGTATTTCCAGTTTTAAATTAGTCAAGTATGGAATAGTAATTTTTATTTTTGTATCTTTCATTTCTTATTCCCCATCCATTACTTTTGGTACAGCAAAATAACCGCGTGATGTGCCAGAATTATCAGGTGTGTTTGCCAAAACCAAATCACGAATATTTCCATCGGTTACAACGTCTGGGCGTTGTGGTAATTTGTGTTCAGATGGGTTTAACAAAGGTTTAACACCAGTTGTGTCAATTTTTTGTAATTTATCTAACCATTCAACGACTGAATCAATATTCATTTCAGCCAGTTTTTCATCAGATATTTCAATTTTGATTAAATCTGCGAATTTTTGTAATTGTTGCTTGCTAAATGCCATTTTCAATCCTATATTTGTAGAGTAAAGGGATTATACAATGATTTTGGCAGATTTCAAGGCTTTTCCACGCAAAGGGCGTTTTTTGGGGGTTGATTGGGGGTTGGTCAGAATTGGTGTTGCTGTATCAGACCCATCTGGTGAATTTATTTTTGCTAGACCCGTGGTTTCTGTGCCTCGTGGGGACAGTAATCATGCCGATATTATCGCACAAATTGCTAAGGAAGAGGGGGTTGTTGGTATTGTTGTCGGATTGCCTGTTAGAAATGATGGTTCGGAATCAGAAACAACAAAAATGGTGCGTGATTTTGTAAATGGATTAGCTACCAAGATAGATTTACCAATCTGTATGATAGAAGAAAATTTAACATCTGTTGCTGCCCAGGAATCAATGGGGCGGGTCAGGGTGCGCGATATTAAACGAAATTTAGATTCTGAATCTGCGCGTGTGATTTTAGAAAATGCAATTGCGATAATAAAACGGGCATAAAGCCCGTTTTTTAATCTTCATTTTTATCTGGGATTCTTCCATCTGCGGATAGTAGTACTGCAACCCATCTAGTTGAATCAAATTGTGCGCAAATAATATAAATTGCAACCAATAATGGAACACTGAAAAACATCCCCGCAACACCCCATATCATGCCCCAGAATACCAAGTTTATCAATATTGCTAGTGTTGATATATTTAATGTTTTTCCTGTTAATTTTGGTTCTAGTAAATTTCCAAAGATAATTTGTAATGCGATTAGACCAACAGCAGTTAATATAGGCTGTTGCAATGTTGGTGCCATAACCAATGAATACAATATAGGTAATGTGCATGCGATAATTGCACCAATTGTTGGGATATAGCTTGTTACGAATACTATAAACGCCCATACGCCAGCGAATTCAACGTCAATCATTTGCAACCATATAAATGATAAAATGCCAGTTATTGCAGATATTGTTGTTTTAACAAATAAATATTTTTTCATATTGTAATCAATGCTGTCCAGAATATAGCGTGATTTTTTATATTGGTGTTTGCTGTCAAATAGTGCTGAGAATTTTTGATTAAAGGTGCTTTGTTCAATAAACATGAATAACATATATACAAGAACCATTCCCATTGAAGTTGCGGCAGATGCAATAGATGCGCCAATATTTGCAGCAATCTTGGTAATGTTTGGTATCATGTTTGCATCAAATTTGAATCCGATTGCGCTAGATAAATATGCACCAAATTGTGTTAATTTATCTTGTAGTGTCGGTAATATAGATACTAATTCTGAAAACATAGGTTTGATTTGCGTAATAAACAAATATATTACAAAACATATAGTTGCAAGACTTGCGATGTTTGCAATCCAATTGAATATATGCCAGTATATTTTTTCTGATTTTGTGTTTGGTTCTTTGATTGGTAAAACCTTGCGAAAATAATCAGAAATTGCATTCATTAAGTACCACAAAAAAGCGGCAATTAATAATGGAATTAATATTGAACGTCCTAGCCATAAAAATAATATAAGACCTGCGAATACAATAATTCCGTTCATTGTTATTGTCCTTGGGTTGTGATTTGTGTGTCTGTAATATTAATCTGTATATTTGATGGTTTTGATGTTGTGTATATCATAGCAAATATTGTAATGAATATTATGTTTATAATTACTGCAACTGTTGAATATTTGTTTTTTATTTTATATTCAAATTTTTTGCTTCCGATTTTTAATGTCCATATACCAAATATCAGTGTGAATGTAAATGTTAACAACATAGGTGCGAAACCAATAAAGAATCCAGAAAGAGCAGTTATAAAAACAAACATGGATATCGTGTTTATATTGTCTGATATTGTCCATTTTATTAATTTAGAATACCATTTGGTTTTTATTGGTAATGATATGTTTTTTTCGGGTTTTGTTGAAAGTAAATATCCAGGTATCCACAGGGCGGAAAATCCAAAAGGAATACTTAAAATAATTTTCCATAATGGTATTTGAAATTGCTGTATGCGCAGGATTTTAGCGTATAGATTTGTTATATATAAACCAGTCATGTATAGTAAATATAATGACAGCAGTATTAAGATAAATAATAAACTGCCAGAATATTTTGAATCAAGTTCTATTAATTTGAACATAATTTCTTGTTGGTAGGATAGTAACAAGTATGTAGAAAACGAAAATAGAAAAAATGATAATATTGTTTGTGCATTATGTATTGATATAAAAGATGTACGGTCCATTTTTATTTTAGGTAATTTTCTTGCTAAAATATATATACTGATAACAAAACCGATAATTAATGATGCAAATATTGGTGTATGATGTATTGGTTGTGTGTCTTGGGAAAAAATGCCGGCAATTAAAGAATATGCAACCATAATTAGTATCATTAAAGTCAAAGATATAAGACTAAATTTTAATGGTCCCCATAACAGCCATGTTGATAATTTTGATGTTTTTGTCATGTTCCTTCCTTGTGCTTAGAGTTGTGTATTTATTTTATCATAATTTTTCCTTCTGATAAAGTGATAGTATTTGTTGGGTTTACCATGTTGGTAAATGTGTTTTGATGACTGATAAACAGAAATGTTGTGTCTGTCATTTTGTGTATTGTATCTGATATTAGTTTTAGTGTTTGTTTGTCTGCGCCAGAATCAGGCTCGTCTAAAATTGCCAGTTTTGGTTTTGTCATCAATAGTTGTAATAACATTATTTTTTTTCTTTCACCGCCAGAGAATCCAACGTTTATACTGCGGTTTAACCATTCGCGTGGAACGTTTAATTCTGTGCGTATTTGTTCTAGGTTTTCTAAAAATTCTGCCATTGATAAATCTTGACCTGTTTGAAAGTGTTTGTGTGCACTGCAAGAATGTTTAAGAAAACTTAAAAGTGTTAATCCAGGTATTTCTGGTACGTGTTGAGAACCTAGGAATATGCCATGTAATGCGCGTGTTGTTGCGTTTTCATTTGTTATGTCTTGGTCGTTAAATATTATATTTCCGTTTTTTATTATATACGTTGGATTTCCTGCAATTGCATTAACAAGACTTGATTTGCCGCATCCGTTTTGTCCTGATAATAAAACGCGTGAACCTGATTTTATTTCAAAAGATATATCTGTTAATAAATCACGTTCTGGTAACGATATTGTTAAGTTCTTTATCTTTAGCATTTTTAATCCTTTGATAATGCCATTTGTATTAATTGTTTTGATTCAACTAAAAATTCCATAGGTAGTCTTGATAAAACAGGTGTTGCAGATGCACCGATTATTAGCGCGATTGCAGTGTCTGTTTCAATGCCAGCCATGTTTAGATATGTTAATGTGTTTATATCAATTGAACCAGTTGTTGCTTCGTGTGATATTTGGTTGTTTGTTCCGTTGTTGATAATACGCGGTAATGTATTTGCAACTGCTGTATCATCAACTAATTTGCTATCACATTTTGAAGCGTTTTTACAATTGTTGCCTGAAAAAGATACCAAGCTGCGAAAAGTTTGTTTTGATATGTCTGATGCAACGCCGTATGATACGATATTTGATGTTGTGTTGTTGCCAATATGTATCATTTTTGTACCTGTGTCTGCCATTTGTGCACCGCGTGTCAAAGATAGTGAATAAAAGTCGCTATACGCATTGTTTCCAAGTAAAATTGTAGATGGGTATTTCCATGTTAGGGCAGATCCAACTTCTACTTGTGTCCATAATAATTTTGCGTTTTCGTCGCAGCGACCACGTTTTGTTACAAAGTTTAATATTCCACCTGTGTTTTGTTTGCCGTTAAATGTTCCGGTGAACCAGTTTTGCACCGTTGCATATTTTACAATTGCATTTTTGTTTACAATAATTTCAACCACACCACTGTGTAATTGATGTTTTGTTCTGCGTGGTGCGCTGCATCCTTCCATATATGTTAATTCAGAACCTGTGTCTGCAATAATCAAGGTTCGTTCAAATTGTCCGATTTTTGCTGTTTCAATTCTAAAGAAACTTGCTAAATCTATTGGACATTTTGTGTTTTTTGGTATGTATACAAATGTGCCATCAGAAAATACAGCGGCATTTAATGCAGCAAAAAAGTTATCAGATTGTGGTACGACCGAGCCAAGATATTTTTTTACAAGTTCTGGGTGTTTGTTTACAGCATCTGAAAATGGTAAAAATATAATACCCAGTTTTTCTAGTTCTGATGTGTAAGAAGTATGTACTGAACGACTGTCAATAACTGTGTCTGTTGCCATGCCCATTAAGGCTTTTTTTTCGTTTTCTGGCAATCCCATTTTGTCATAAATTTTACCCATGTCTGTATTATCAATTGGCGCGGGTTCGTTATAATAATTCAGTTTGTTATAATCAATTGGTGCATAATCAATTTCTGCCCAATGTGGTTCAGACATGTTTTTCCAAATATTGTATGCATCTAGTCGCCATTGCAACAGCCAATCAGGCTCGTTCCGTTTGGCAGAAATTTCACGAATAAGATCTTCTGATATTTTTGTCATTTATCCGTTAGTTTGTGTTGCCAAATGTTTGGCCTGTGTGAAAAATGTTAATGATTGTCCCAGTAAACCGTCTGTAAATGTGGCAGATAAAATACCGTCTGGTTCTGTGGTTGTTAAATGGTGTAAGAATTTATCTGCGCGCTGTAAAAAGTTATCAATGTTACGTGCAACTTCGGAATCAAGTTTTATACAGCGACGTAATTTTTCAAGTGTAAATGGATTTTTTGCATATTCGTCCATTATACCGCCAAGTGCGCGCCATAATGGATGTTCTGATGTGTTGCGTGGCATAATGTCAATGGCTGCCATAATTGGAATAAGTGTCTGTAACAAGTCTTGATATATCATTTCTGCGTTTTCTGCAATTGCGTTTGTGGCATATTTGTTTTTTAATGTGGATTGTATTTTTACAATCAGATTGTATTGGTGTTCTAGCGTTTTTGTGACAGATGTTATATGTGTGTTTATTTTGTGTAAATATACTGCAATTGCCATGATTGCCACTAATGTAATGCCAGATATAGTGTAAAAAATTATATTTTGCATGATTGTAATCCTTGTATTTTTGTTTTTTAGTCGTTGTCAGTATAACATACTTTTTTGCGATTCGTATGAATTTATCTTGGATAATTTTTTGTTTGTTAAGTGTTTTTTAAGTCTTGCACAGATTCGGTCAAATTGTTATAATAATACTTAAATAAGTAATTATATTAGGGAAAGGAAGTCTTAATATGTTTCGTAAAATATTGATTTATGCGATGTTTGCAACGGCTGCGGGTTACTGTTTTGCTGCTGAAAATTTACCTCAGATTGTTACATCAGAAGTTTTTTATGAACAAGAAAAGTTTGTTGACGAAGGGCAGTGGGAACAGGTAGAAACGTACAGAGAGGTGCCAGCATGGCCATTGGCTGGGTCTGAAGCTGATGTAGAAGTTTCTTGTGAAATGGGTGTTTGTTCCAAGAAAAAGCAGAGTGATAATATCCGTATCGTGTCAAAGATTGGCGCTGATTTGGTTGTTGAAAATAATTTTAATTTAGGTGTACGTGGTGATGGATGGTCTGGTGGTGCAAATATGTTGCATGGTACACAGATCCCTGTTGGTTTTGATGACGAGTGTAATACTATGTCGGAAATGCCTTTGTTGCATCGTGAAGTTTTAGAAGATGATGGTGGTAACGTTTTGACTGTGTCACGCAGCGGTCGTAAAAATTGTGGTAAATATGCAGATGGATACGAAGCGTTTGCTGTCAAAATGGGTATGAAAGTAGAAAATACAACAAATGATGTTACTGTTACAGAAGAAGAAACAGAAATAGAAACGCTTGAATCAGAAACTGTTGTTGATGTCAAGGTTGCTGAATCTGCAGATGCGCAGGCGCCTGTTACGGTTACAGATCAAGTTCGTTCATGGGTTGTCGCAAATGGACAAACTTTGCGTGAAGTTTTGCAGAACTGGTGTAACAAAGAAGGTTGGGATTTGGTATGGACAACATCGCGTGAATATCCAATAGAAGCAAGTGCTGTATTCAAAGGTCGCTTTGTTGATGTCGCATCTGCGTTGGTACGAAATTTTGGTCGTGCGACACCTGTGCCATATGCAAAGTTCTATAAGGGAAATAGAGTGTTGGTAATATCAACAGCCGAAGAATAATTTAATAAATATCAGATGTCGTAGGAGAAATAAAAAATGATAAGACCAATGAAATTGTTTGTTGTTTTAACTTTGGTTTTGGCGGGTTTGTCTGGGTGTGCCAAGAAAGAATCTGCCAAGGTGGCGGCATCTGTTGACCAAGATTTTATAAATGCATATGATGCATTTGAAATGGCAAAAAATCCACGTGCCAAAGTTGCAAGTGGTGATACTGTATCTATGTCCGAAGGGGTTTGGTTGGGGAACAAGTCGGTTGTTCTGGAACATCGTAATAATTTGCCTTCTAAATTTGAAACAGATACAGGTGTTACAATTTTATTAAATGAACCTGTTTCTTTGCAGGTTTTGGCGAACGATATTTATTCTGTTACAGGTATTCCTGTCAAGATAGATGGACAAATTTCTGCAGATAAATTGAAAAAGCAAGTAAGTGTTGCATATACTGGAAAATTGTCTGGATTGTTATCTCAGGTTGCGACAGATTTAGATTTGTTATGGTATTATGATAAAAGTTCAATTGTATTCTATGAAACAGAAACAAAAACATTTACATTGTATGCGCTGGGAACCGAAGTTGCATATCAAACAGCGGTATCAACAGACGATTCAAATGAAGTGTCTTTGGAATCTACATTAAAAGAATGGGACGAAGTTGAGAGTGCAATATCATCTATTATTGGAAAAAGCGATAATGCAGACTTCACTGTTTCACGCAGTTTGGGTACAATTACTGTAACTGCATCACCATCTGTTTTGGCACGTATTGGTGAATACATAGAACGTCAGAATAAACGTTTATCACAATTAATTACAATTGATGTAAAAGTACTGCAAGTTACAATATCAAACGATTCGGCATTTGGGTTGAATTTGGCTGCGGCAATTAATTCTACATCCGGACTGAATATTGTTGCAAATCCAAAGAATAATTTGGCATCTACTGAGGCTAGTTCAATGAATATTGCGGTATTGTCAAATACAGTATCTGCATTGACAGGTGCAACACATACAGAAGGCGGGGTGAGTGTTCCTGGTGCGTATGATCAAAATCAAATTATGAACGGTTCTTTGGCTGGAGTTGCGGGTTCTAATGCCTTGGTAGAAGCGTTGGCAAAGCAGGGCAAGGTATCATTGGTTACAAACGTTGGTGTTACAACACGCAGTAATCGTGTTGCACCGGTCAGCAATACACGTAGTACTGGATATATAAAACGTTTTGAATCAAGAAACTTTACAACTGTTGAATCAAGCACTGTTGATCAAGATGATTTGGAAACAGGTTTCACGATGCAATTGTTGCCAAATGTTTTGGAAAACGGCAGAATTTTATTATTGTTCCGTATGTCAGTTCGTGAATTATTACGTATGTCAACCCAGACAATTGGTGAAGTTACATTACAGTTGCCAGAGGTTGAAGAACGTAGTTTTATGCAAGAAGTAATTATGGAATCTGGTCAGATGTTGGTTGTATCAGGTTTTGAAAAGCAGACAAATGAAGATACGCGTTATGGCTTGGGCGATCCTGATTTTATGGCTTTGTCTGGTTCGCGTGAAACGTCTGCAACACGTGAAGTATTGGTGGTTATCTTGACTCCACAGGTATTGGTCAGCCCAATGGATACAGAACGTACGATACAGCAGCATTGGGGTGCACCCCTAAACTAAAAATAAATTATAATAATTCATCTAAAAGCGGTGCCGGCAACTCAGTAACGATATGTACACTATGTTGCCGGCACTACTTTTATCTAAATCATTCTAATTTATTTTTACGCTAATCATGGATGGGGTGGGATTCCATGTAAATTCTGTGCAGTATATTTTGATTAATTATTATTTATAAATATAAAATTAATATTTGATATATATGTGGCTTTTTTATATAATATAAGTGTTGTGGGTGTTACCATGATGGGGTGTCAGAACCCGTTGCACTACGCGTCTGTTGATAAGATGACGCACCTGTTTGGTGTGTTTTTTTGTTCAATGGATGAAAAATCTCCTGGCCAGGTGGTCAGGAGGGCTTGCGAATATATTGAATAAGCGGCACAATTCGTAGTGATTGTTCTGAACCTCCTGACCGTCAATTTTTTATGACGGTTTTTTTGTTTGGGGTAATAATTGTTTTCAACCACCACCTTAAAGTATGAAAATGTGTTGCCCCACCAATTTGTGGGGGATTTACATGCGAAAGATAATTTATTTGTTATTGATGTTAATTTGTTCTGTTGCATATGCAGATGATACATCGCCAAAATTTTGGATTGTAACCACACCAAATACGACAGATTTTAGTTTTAATATGACCGCCATGGGTGATTTTACAGTTGATTGGGGAGATGGAAATATAGAACCTATTTCCAGAACAGACACGACCGAGGCAACATACACCCACACATATGATATTGCTGGTGAATATACAATTGGATTTGATGGTCAGGCAACGGGGTATAGTGGACACTGGTGTACATCGGTAATTTCTTTTTCTGGGAATAAAAATATTGCAGCAATATATGGGGCGTTGGGTGCGTTGTTTCCATCTTTTGAAAATGGTAATCAGCCGTCTTATTATTTAGCTTTTAACGCGTGTTCTAATTTAGCCAGTGAAATACCGCCAGAATTATTTCGTGGTAATTATGGTTCAATGCGTGGTTTTGCAATGTTTCGCCAGATATTTTCCGGTTGTTCAAAATTACGCGGACAGATTCCAGCAGATTTATTTGCAGATATGAGTGGCTGTATTCCGCATACTGGTTTTGCATCCTTGTTTCAAGGATGTAAAAGTTTAACGGGTGAAATACCCGAAGATTTATTTGCAGGTTTTACAGGATTTTGTTCCAGCGAATCTTTTCAATTTAATAATACATTTAATGGATGTTCTGGGTTGACGGGTGAAATACCAGAAAAACTGTTTTCGCGTATTGTTGCAGACGCGTCCAAGAATCAGTATGCATTTAGAAGTACTTTCGGTGGTTGTAAAAAATTAACTGGGTTTATACCACCCGGTTTATTTTCGGGGATAAGTACAGAAAATGGTATCGCAAATCAGTTTATGTCAGGAACTTTTACTGGTAGTGGAATTATGCAATATTGTCCAAATGGATACTATCAGTATATGACAGGGTTTGAAGAAGATTTGAATGGATATGTTTCGTGTGCCACATGTCCTGATGAATTTCCAAATTCTGTTATTGGTGCGACAGATGTACGTATGTGCTATCGTGGGGATTTACATAAATTGCATGTTGTTGATAATACGGTTGGTTTGTTGACTTATAAAATATCAGAACCTGCGTTGCATGTAAAAATTGATGGTAATGTATATTATGGTGCAATGACACCAGTTGAAACAAATGTAATGCGTGATAGTGAACATAAAGTAAAAATTAGATATAATCAAGATGTGTATTATTTGTATGATCAGACAAGTATTTTGCCTGTGCAGTAAAAAAATTCCCCAATTGGGGAATTTTTTAATTCTGATTTTCTACTAAGCAATTTTTGATAATTTTTTTGCCAAACGAGAAATCTTACGTGCAGCACGTTTCTTTGGCATGATTTTTCCAGCAGATTTCATAATCTTGCTTTCTGCGTTACGTGCAGCAGTTGTTGCAGCAGCTTTGTCCCCAGATTCAATAGCGACCAATGCTTTCTTTGTTGCTGTTTTAACTGCACTGCGACGTGCTGTGTTGATTGCATTCTTTTTGGCTGATACCAAAATTCTTTTTTCAGATGACTTATGATTTGCCACGTTATTTTCCTTTTATTTTCTATAAGTTTCTGATATTTTATAAAAAACAAACATAAAATCAAGGAAAAATAACATGATTTATATTTTTGCAATAATTATATCTTATTTATTAGGCTCTATTCCTATGGGGTTGTTATTAACCAAGCTGATGGGCAAAGGCGATTTACGACAGGTGGGCAGCGGTAATATCGGTGCAACAAATGTTATGCGCGTCGGTGGTTTGCGTATGGCTGGATTGGTTTGGATATTGGATATGTTAAAGGCGATTGTGGCTGTCTTTATTGGAAAATATGTCGCAGGTGATGCGTTTGGTGCATGGTGTGGATTTGTCGCGATTGTTGGGCATTGTTATCCAATTTGGTTGAAATTCAAAGGCGGCAAGGGGATTTCTTGTTTGTTTGGCGTTTTAATGTCGGTTAGTCCATTGTCTTTTGTTGTATGTGGTATTGAATGGTTGCTGGTCGCGTTAAGCAGTGGTATATCTTCGCTTGGTGCAATAGTTGTTTTTTGTTTGATTCCAATTTTGGGATTTGCAATAAGTACGCAGGTTGGTTTGGCGTTTTTGGCAATCGGATTGCTGTGCTTGTGGCGTCATCGTGGTAATATAATAAGATTGATTACAGGAAGTGAATCAAAGATAGAGTGGAAATGGAAAAAATAAAAAAAATGGGCAAAAAAGTGCCCTTTTTTATTTTATAAATACTTTATTTTTATGCCTTTTTGTGATATAATATGTGGTAAGTATATTTATCAAGGGAAGAGAATATGAAAAAGTTTATTTCTTTGTTTGTCGGTTGTATGGTCAGTGTCAGTGCAATTGCTGCACCGTCTGGTCGCGGTCGTGTGTCTATGTCCGGTCAAATGTCATCGTCACCACGTATAACAATGTCCAAGGGGCAGATTTCTGCGATTGGCGCAATGAATTCTAAGTCCACAACCGGTAATAGTGCGGTGGCAAATAATGTAGATGTGTCAGAAGAACAAACAGAACCTGCGATTGATATGCGTGAAAAAGAACGTACTGCGTGTATGTCAAATAATGTTGGTGTTGGAAATACTTTTGTTTGGGCATCTAAGTACAGTAATTTGAATGACTATGCATCAATGATAGAAGATGTTACAGAACCTGCAAATAATACTTGTTTCGTAAAGGTTGAATTGAAAACTCAGGATGAAAGGATTGATATATCTGATATCCAAGGTAAATATTTTGAAATGGGTAAAAGTATAGTTTGTGCATCTTGGGCAGATGAGGAAGTTTTGCGCAAACGTATCTTGGATGGTAAAAAGAAGGCACGTGCATGGGGTACTGTGGGTGCAGTGGTTGGCGGTGCAGGTATTGGTGTTGCAGCGATGGAATTGTTTGGTAACAAGGCAATTGGTGGCAAAGTAGAAGGACAGAAAGATTTGGAAGCAGCTGAAAGAATGCGTTCTCAGTTGTTGGTGTTACAACAAAAAGATCCAGAAAAATATAACAAAGTTATAGAAGAAGTAAAAGTTCAACTAGTTATATTGAAGGAAAATTGTGCAAATGTAACCGATAAAGACAGTATAAAAATATGTAATACATACAGTCCGTTGATTGTTGAATATATTAAATAATGACAAAGATAAAAAAAAATCCGCAACAGCGGATTTTTTATTGGTTTTTAATACTTGAATTATCCTATACTAATCACTATGTCAGACTTGTTTGAAAAATTGTTAATTATTCGTACACCGAAAATCGGACCTGCACGCTATGCGGATTTGATTAAACGATTCGGTTCTGTGGCGGCTGTTGTGGATGCTTTGTCTGTTACAGATGAATTAAAAGATGCTGTTATGCAAGAAATTGAAACTGCACAAAAAAATAATATTCAATATATATGTGATGATTCTGAATATTATCCCGATTCGTTAAAGCAGATAAAAAATCATCCACCTGTAATTACTGTGCGTGGGAATATAGATGTTTTGAAAAAACATATGGTGTCAATCGTAGGAACGCGTCATGCAACTGCGACAGGTATGGAGTTTGTTGCAAATATTGCACAAAAGTTTGCGGAAAATAATGTTGCGGTTGTTTCTGGATTGGCAATTGGGACTGATACAGCCGCGCATCGTGGGGCATTGCGTGCATCTGGAAATGCGCAAACGATAGCAGTCCTAGCGGGTGGGGTTGATTATATATGGCCCCTAGAAAATGAGCCCTTGTATTGGGAAATCATAGAACGCGGGGCAATAATTAGTGAAATGCCGGTTGGTTTTGTCCCTGTTGCAACAAACTTTGTGCAAAGAAATCGTTGGGTTGCAGGACTGGGGGAAAAACTGATATTAAGCGAAGCGGATATGAAGTCTGGTTCAATGACATCAGCACGATTTGCAATTGATTATAGACGTGATGTTTGGGCAATACCGTCACATCCTGCAGATTTGCGGGGTATGGGACCTAATTCACTGATTCGGTCTGGTGATGCAAAACTGTGTATGGGGGTGTCAGACTTTTTTGAAAATGAAAAAAAGTGTGATGGAAAAATAAAAAAATCAGAAAAAAATGATTCGGAAAATAATCTTATTGATAAAATTGGATGTATTCCTGTGTCAGAATCTGTATTGGCACAAGTTGTCAAAAAAACAGTTTCGGAAATCAAGAGTGAATTAGTGGTCTTGGAATTACAGGGTTTAGTGCGAAAAGTTGACGGCGGATATGTTCGTGTGTGATTCTTTTCGTGTATATACAGTGTATATACAAAGGGCAGAAAACAGGCAAAAAAACGAATCGTTGTCAAAAAATAAATGTTCAAATTTTGTTTAATATTTGGTTGTAAACTGAAAATTATCTTATAAATTATTTGACGTATCCAAAGCAGGATTGAGAAACAAAAAATCAATAAATGATGGGTACGAAAACTTATGTGTCGGTTATAAGTAAATAACCAAAATCATGGGTCTTCGTTCACCGTGCGAGAGGGATGAAAAAGTAGGGCGTATAAAAAACAATGTTCTGAATAAGAATATTGGATTTTATGTGGGTGGCTTTTGCAAACTTAAACACGATGGGCAGGAAACTCTTTTAGGGAAGGAAAGGAGAAAACGATATGCAGACAATGGTAAATGTAAAGACAGTAAATACAGAAATTGTCAAGGGGGCCATTGCCGCAAAAATTGATTCAGCCGCTTTTTCTTCTTGGATTGCACCATTAAATTTTGAAATCATAGATAATACATTGGTTTTGGGTGCACAAAATCAATTCTCGGCTAATTTTATCAACAGCGTTTATTCAAATATTATTAACGAAGTTGTTGCACAGTTTGGACTGGTTTCCAAGATTGTTGTGCGTAATGCTGGTGTTTGTGCAAATGCAAAAATTGCAAATGATAACAATACTCAGGTTTATGCGCCTGTACAGACAGTTAAGACAACGGTTGTTGCATTTGATAATTTTGTTTGCTGTGATGAAAATCTTTTCGTTTTATCAGCTTGTAAAAAAATAGCGGCGGGGATTGTTCCTTTCTCTCCGCTGTTTATTTATGGTCCTGCAGGTTGTGGAAAAACATTATTAACAGATTGTATTGCATCTGGATCACAACGTGTTGTTAAAATGACAGGAACTCAATTTGTATCTGATTTTACACGCAGTTTGAAAGATCGTAATGTGTTTGCATTCAAAGATTTCTGCCGTAACTGTGATACATTTATCTTGGATGATGTTCAGGCTTTGTCTGGTAAACAGGCATCAACAGACGAATTTATTCAGTTGTTGGTTGATTTGCGTAATGCTGGTAAGAACGTTGTATTGACTGCAAATGCTGCGCCAAATAATTTGACAGGGTTTGATAGACGTGTTCAATCATTATTGGCATCTGGTTTGGTTGCAGATGTTACAGCGCCAAACGCATATGTAAAAAATATTATGTTGCAACGTGCAGGCGTTACATCGGAAGTTGCAACTGCATTGGCAAACAGAATTGCAGATAACGGACACTTAATCAATGGTGTTGCAACGAAAATACAGACATATACAGATTTGATGGGTGCATCAGTGGATATGAATATTGCGCAACGTTTGTTGTCAGATGTATTAAACAAGGCAAAAACACCATCTGTTATGGTTCGTGAAATGTGTGAAAAATTGGCTGTGTCATATGATGCAGTGTGTGGTTCTGGTCGCAGTCGTTCATTGGTATTGGCACGTCAGATAATGATGGTTGTATTAAAGAACGTTACAGGTTTATCATTGGTTGAAATTGGAAATTTCGTTGGTGGTCGTGATCATGCAACAGTATTATATGCAGTTAAACAAATAGAAAAATTACAACAGTCAGATTTGGTTTTGTCTGCACAAATTCAGCAATTGGTAAAAGAATATAAATAATCGCTTGATTTATTTTTAGTTTCGTATATAATCACAGGGCTTTGATTTTGTTGCGGGCATAGTACAAAGGCTAGTATGCAAGCCTTCCAAGCTTGAAATGCGGGTTCGATTCCCGCTGCCCGCACCAAGGATTGGGCGTGCGCCGGAGTTGGAGAGCCGGGGCA
>JAZOTB010000024.1:0-39545 GCA_045657405.1 Candidatus Enterousia sp. | reverse complement strand
GTTCGCTGGATTTATTCTGGTGATTATTGAGCGGGAGCCACCCTCTGTTCCATCCCGAACCAGACAGGGAAACCCCGTATCGCCGATGGTACTTTGGCTTAAGCCACGGAAGAGTAGGTCGTCGCCAGAATAAATCCAGTTGTGATATAAAAACCAGTTTTCAAAACCGCCGACCCCCGGCGGGTTTTTTAATGCAAAGGTGTATTAAAAAATGGAAAAAACTGACAAAGAATCTGCTATTGAAAAATTAAGATATCATACTTTTGATATTATATTTTTATCTATGGTTGCTGTTTTGGCATTTTGTTTGATAAAAAATAAACAAGAATCTAACAAATTAGTTAAAACGGACATAAAATATGAAATAAAATCTGTAACAGATGTTAAACAAATTCATATGATTGATACCCTTAATACTAAAACGCGATGATAGAAAGGTAAATAAAATGCCAAAATCTAGAAATAGAAAAATTAAAAAAAATAAAGTACGATATTATCCAACAAATTTAGATATAGATATGGATGTAAATAAATTAACAGTTAAAGAGAGTATAATAACAACGTTATGTATTATGTCTATGTTGTGTATGGCAGGTTCGTTGGTATATTTCTTTATACAAGACAAGAAGAATCAAAAAGAAATTACTGTATCTGAAATAGAGGCAGCCAGACAAAAGATACAAAATCTAAATACGGTTAATTTTATGGATGCAGTTCATCAGCATACACGATAGCCAAAGGGATTATAATGAGTAAAAAACGCACATTTCCAGACGATTGGTCAAAATTATTGGATGGCATTGTTGCAAAAAATATTAAATATCTGAAACGTAATTATAAAAAACACAATATAAAGGTGCATAATAATTGTGTTCAGATAGATAATATAAAAATCCAACTGTGCGCCAGACAAAAAATAGGTGTTGCATATAAGACTATTTATTCAGTGGAAGATGTAGAAGTGTACATAGTTATAAACAACAGAGAAATAGGCGCAGATAACCCTATGTATCTTGATCTGAGGAATTTATATCAAGACATCAAGAAGTATAGCCAATCCGTTGAAAAAAGATGCAGGGACTGGATAAAGAAAAATTATAAGTGGGTGTTTATTGTGGCCACAGGCGCAAAAGTTGTCAGCGCTGCAGGAATGTATCTGTATGTCACCAATAAAAAGCAGCCAGATATAAAAACACAAACTGTTGCCCAAGAATATAAATCGCAGAAAGCAAAAACAGTGAATTTTACAGATAGTGTGCATCAAAAAACGAAATAACAATCCCCGCCGTATGGCGGGGTATTTTTATTGCGTGTTGGAAATTTGCGTGCTAACGTTATTATCACAATACAAAGGATAGAGTATGCTTTACAATGCGTTTTGTTCATATGAAGAATTTATGGATAGTAATTCGCGCGTTATCAGAAAACATCAAAATGCGGATTTTGGATGTGCGTATTTAATACGTGGCAGTGAATTTTACGGTATAACAGTTATTGAATATACGAATTCTGGCAACGAAATGGTTCGTACACGCAGTTGTATGGATTCTATTGCAGCCGAAGATTTTTTCAATGTTGCAAAGCAATACATAGATGGCAAAATTAAATGGCGTGAACCTGTACGTGAATTTAAGTGTATATATAATAAAAAACAAGCGAAAATCTGTAATTCAGAAAACTGCCCAAGCGCCTTAGGGGGGCGTGAATACAGGGAAATCTTTGGCAGTTCTTGCCCATTTTGTTGTGGTCGTTCCAGATAATAGTACCCGCCGTATGGCGGGTTTTTGTTCCTGTTGTTATAAGATTATTTTTATGTAATTCTGAATACAACAACAGGGGGGATATATGAAATTAAATTTATCTTATTTGTTTGTGCCTGCAATTTTGTCGGGTGGCGCAGTTTATGCAAATACTTCTGCAAACAACAATCAGCCAAATATTTTAGTCGCGTATTTTTCAATGCAAGACGGCAATACTGGTGATGTGGCACGTGCGATTGTTGATGCGACAGGTGGAGATGTTTATCGTATCATGGTTGCAGAATCTTATCCCAATGATGATAAATTGCGCAAAGAACGTTTAACAATGGAAGTTGAACAAAATATCTTGCCAACATTACAAGGAAATGCACCAAATTTTGCAGAATATGATATTATTTTCTTGGGCTCGCCAGTATGGGCAAATCATCTGTCCCAGCCTGTAAAAAGTTTTTTGGCTAAAAATGACTTGTCTGGTAAAAAGGTTATTCCATTTGTATCGCATAGTGGCGGTGGACGTGGAAAAAGTTTTTCAGATGTAGCAGAATTATGTGAAGGATGCATTGTTGATACAGATGGTTGGTCTAGTTGGGGTGGTGGCCGTCAACGTGGATTGGAAAAATGGTTAAACAAGAAATTAAACAAAGATAAAAAATAATCTGTAATCTCCGCCGTATGGCGGTTTTATTTATAACAAGGATCAAAATTAAATATTTATTCTAAGGAATATTTTTGCAGCTTCACCAATTGCAAATGCGATAATTGATACGCCAACGCATATCCCCAACATTTCAAAAAATTTGTGCCAGATGTTTCGTGTACTATTGTGTGACATACACCAATTAAATAAAAATATGATGATTATTGCGATAACAAAAGACGTGATTAATGCGTGTGTTGCGTTGTCGGTGATGAAAAAAGGAACTATCAACAGTGCGCTGGTACCTAAATATGCAATACCTGTATATATACCTGCTGTGACTGCATGTTTGATGTGTGTGCGTTCTCGTTCTGCCAGATAGTTAGATGCCAGCATAGACAATCCATCTGAAACTGCAGAAATTACACCTGTCATGATAATCAGTCGTGTGTCTGACAGTGCAAAGGTTAGACCTGCGATAATACCTGTTTGTGATACCAATGCATCATGCATCCCTAGTACAAGTGCAGAAGATTTGTATTCGTGTGCCATATCTTTGGATATTATCAATATGTTTATTGGTGTACAACAGGAACCAAGTCACTAAATTATTATGTTTTGAAATTAGAATAAGAAAAATCCCTTTTATCATAATTGGGTTTATGATATAATTACACGAAAGGAAATGAAAAAACTGCTGACTTGTTTTTTCGTAATTGCAATGTTTGCACCGGCCGCAAATGCGGTTGACGGTGCTGTTTCTCGTGTGATTCCAACGGGTTCTGGTAACACAGAAACGTCAAATACATCATCGCGAACAACTGTTTCACGTGTCGCAACGCGTGATGTCAAATCGGAATCAAAGGCGTCGGATACAGAAAGTTTAATTCAAAATAATACGCGCAGTGCTGTTTCGCGTGTGTTTTCTGGAACTGCCAGTACCCCTATTGATACATCTAAGAAAACAATATCGCGTGCAGGTATTGCATCACGTGCAACTGTGGCTACGGGCGATAGTTTTGAGCGCAGTGGTTTAGATGCTGCGGTTAATACGGTTGGCCGAAACGAACGTGTTTCTGCAGCCAGTATAAATAATAACCCAACTGTTCGTCGTGCAGGATTGGTCCTGCGCCCCAGCACAGCAGAAGTTGGCGGTCGTGCAACGATTGGTGACACGGGTGTTCAGACGGGTTCAAATATTGATGAATCTTTACGCGGTGTAAAAACACGTGCAGCAGTTGCAACAGCAGAAAGTATTGCAGAGGCTAAAGAACGTCTAGAAAAAACATCTGAATTAAACAAGTCTTGTCAGGAACAATATAATGAATGCATGGATCAGTTTTGTGCGGTTGTTGATGCAAATCAAAAACGTTGTTCTTGTTCTGCAAATATATCCAAGTATGCTAAGGTTGAATCCGCGGTCAAGGATGCAAATACTCAGTTGAACGAAGTTGCTCAACGTATCCGTTATGTTGGATTGTCTGCAGATGAAATACGTGCAATTATGACCGAAACAGAAGCAGAAGAAGTATTGGCGGGTACAAAAGATACATCGGAAACACGTGATATGTTATCAGAAATCGAAAAATTAATACGTGATCCGAAATCAAATACATCTTATTCAGGTGGTAGTGACGTTGGTTTTGATATGGATTTGGATTTTTCGTCTGATGCCGCTGATATGTTTAGTCTGGACTTTTTGAACACAGGTAATACGTCCAATTTATCAAATATGCGTGGTGTTGAATTGTATAATGCTGCCAAGAAACGTTGTAATACTGTCTTGAATCAGTGTAAACAGGCGGGCGCAACAATCAATCAAATTACTGGTAATTATGATTTGGCAATTGACAAAGATTGTATTGCGTATGAACAGGGTTTGACCAAGATGAACGAAAGTTTGGTATCAAATGTTCGTAGCGCAAATCTGATGTTACAAAAGGCAAGATTGGCTGTTTTACAAAACAAAAATCAATATGATGCCAAGGGGTGTATTGGTGCCCTAGAAGCATGTATGAAAGACGATATGGTTTGTGGTGATGATTATTTCAAGTGTGTTGACCCAACCAAGCGTTATATTGATGAAAATGGAAATGTTGTATTAGGACAGAATATATCTGATATAACAAAATTCATGGTCAGGTATAATAATGCAGATATCAGCAAAGAAATATTGAATAATGCTTATAATACCCCGATTGATAAAGATAGTTGCAGTAATGCGACTAATAATGACGGTCGTTGTATTGTTCGTTATCTGTTAACAAAAATTGGTACCAAGCAAAAGGTTACAGACGAAGGTTTATGTCGTGCTGTTTTGGACAAGTGTCAAAATTACACATATACATCTGATGAAAAATACATTCCATATAACGATGTTGTTGTAAATTATATCCAACGCGCGATGGTTAATATTCGTGCTGCCCAATATAATATTATATCTGATTATGCGTCCAGTTGTATGGTTGATGTTGCAAATTGTTATAACCAACAGGTAACACAGGTAAATTCTTGGTCGTCTTCTGCCAGTGTTAACAGTATATATAATGTAATGAGTGGTGCGTGTCGCAATGTTGCGCTGACGTGTTCTTATGCGGTATTTGCAGGTAATAATGAGTATTGTTCAGAAAGTGATGAAAACAAGTGTATAACATCTGTATCTGAAATGTTCCATAACAGTCTGTTGTGTGACGATGGGTATAAGTATGAAATTGATACAGAGACTACAAAAGGACAATGTGTTAAAACGGATGAATTGAAATGTACTGAATCTGGCGGCAAATGGTCTTGCGACACAAGTGTAGAATCCGGCGGTAAAGTAAAGGTTACTTGTTCGTGCGATTGTGGTAGTGAAGAAATTAAGAAAAATGTCAATAATATATGTGTTTGTAACACTGAGTCTGGTTATAAAGATGATGGTGCAGGCGGTTGCGAAAGCAGTGGATCGTAATCGCAATTTGTTTGCTTTTATATAAAATTTCCCTTTTCAAATAATGTGTTTTATGTTAAAATAAAATAATAAAAATGGAGTAAGGGGATGACATTTCTCAAAAATACTATTAGTTTATTGTCGGTTTTCTGCGTAATTCCGGGGGCTTTTGCGGTTACAGCACGCCCAAGCATTGTTAATGCCGTGAATGCTGTTTCGGCGACTGGAACTGTGCGTCGTATGCCAACAATTACTGCAAAAGTTAATTCAACAACTGTTGCGGCGGCATCTGCGGGCACGTCATCGTCTGCTTCGTTGTTGGGAAATGTTGAATGTATTGATGCATATACAGAATGCTTAAAAACAGATGATGTATGCGGTTCTGATTTTTCAGAATGTACAACAAATGTATTATTTCATGCACAAATGCCTGACTGCCTCAGTACTTTGGCACAGTGTAGTTCAGAAGGGATAAAAAGTCTGTTTGGGACAACTGATGTAACAGCATTGTCAAATGTTGCTGCGAAAAACAGTGATGACGAAGTTACACGCTATACATATCCAACAGATGGCAGTGTGCTGGGACAAATGATTACTGCTGCTGAAATTGAAAATAAATACGATACGCAAACATGTGTAAAACGTTATATGAACTGTTTGCACAAAGACGATGTTTGTGGCGAAGATTTTGAATTATGTACATCAACCAAGGAATTCAAAAAACAGGCGTTGTTCTGTGATTCAACATTGGCACGTTGTCAGGCTGCTGGTGTGACAGAATTGTTGGGTAAATATCCATGGTCTCCATCCAAGGCTGGTGACACAGTTGGTGGACGTATTGCAACAGAAATTGATAATGGTGCAGATTTGGCTGCATTGAATGCTGTTTCTACTTGCTACAAGGTTGTTGATAATTGCTTTATTGGTGCATGTAAAAAGAATCCATTGCGTTGCATAGAAGGTTCTTCTGTTACTGCATTACAGGCGGCGCAAGGCGTAGTAGGCGAAGCGGGTTTGAAAATGGATACTGTTGGTGAAACAGGTGTCCTGTCAAATAGTGAAATTAACCGCTATTTGCGTTCATCTTGTGCAGATACAATTGGCTCAAACAAATATTGTCACATGACTTTCACTGGCAAAACACCATCCAAGAAAGATTTGGCGGATCCTGATTATATTGATGAAATATTCTCGTCGGCACATAATGACCGTAAAAGCATACTGACATCAAAGATTCAGGGGTTGATGCAAGACTTTGATAAAACATCCAAAGAAAAATGTTCTGAATCAATCATGAAATGTGCAATGCGCACCTGTGGTAGTGGTTCTGGTGCTGCGTGTTATTCATTGGTATTTGGTTCAAATGGCGAAAAGACAATCAATGGCGAAGCGACTTATGAAGAAATCAAAACAGGTTGCAGCGCAATCGCAAATACAGATCCAAACTGTTTGTATGCATATGAATCAATTAAAAATGATGAATACAGTTATGCATATGTTAACGAAGATGCGTTTTCAACATTATTCCCACAGCATTCAAGTTCTGCAACTGCAGACCCAATTGGTGTTGTTGCGTCATTGAATTCTTCTTTGTCATTGAATTATAATGATGCCGCGATTGCGAATATGAAGAAACAATGTCAATCTGTTGCAACCAGTTGTGTAAGATCTCTGTGTGGTACGGATTATGCAAATTGCTATCGCAATCGTACAGATATCTATTCAACATTAACCAACACAGGTGATGCATCGTTTGATAAATCTATGAACAAGGTTGGTGGTGTTCTGGATTATACAATTGTATTGGGTTTATGTATTGATACTGTTAAAACAGCACCGGTTTGCGAAGAACACTTGGCAATAGAACGTGCAAAGTATAAAAAGGCAGATAACACAACTGCAAGTTGGGGTAGTGCAACAGACGTTCGTTCTGGCTGGTATGATGCGGGTTCTGCATCTGTTGTAAAGGCTGAAACAGAACAGGTACAGGATACAGATGAAAATGGAAAACTGTTGTGCAGTGCGACAAATGGTAATGTTGGCGTATGTAACACTGTTGATGCAGACGGTACATTATATACAGAACCTGTGATGATATCATATACAACATATGTACAATCTCAGGCTGCACAATCTTTGTTCAAAGACCTGATTTATGATTTAGAAAAAGAAGTTCAGGCAAAGTACAACGCCAAATTAACAAAACAGCAAAACGACTGTATTGCTGCAAATGCTGGCGGTGTAATGGGTAACAAAGATATTGCTTCTACTTATATGTGGGCAAAATTAAAGAACAACAAAGTTCCAAAATCTTACCCAAGTGCTGGTCTGAAACCAAATCAGTTTATGGCAAGTAACGAATTATATGGTTCTTTCTGCCGTATCCGTGTAACATTACAATCCGAAGATAAACAAATCCAAGACGCGTTGAACAAAGGCGCAGATTGGGCTACTGCATACTTCGCAGCAGGTGACGCATTTACATGCGGCTCATGGATACCAAGTGATAAATTAGAAGACTTGGCTGCGGCTGCCGGTGCAGATGCACGCGAACAAAAGGCTGCAACACAACCAAAAATCAAAGGTTGGATGACTGCATTAGGTGTATTGGGAATGGGTACAGGCGGTGCATTCTTGGGTGATGCAATTACAGACGGTACAGCATTCAGTGGTTTGTTGGATAAACCACAAACACAAACATTGAATAAAAAGCAAAATGTATCTAAGTCATGTAAGAAATTGTTGCGTGATGCTCAGTCCAAGTTGTCATACAAAACATCTTCAGAAGAAGATATTCGCAACTTGTTAAGAAGTGCAGAATCAAAACTGGATCAGGCAGATATTTATGAAACATTCACATTGGATTTGTCCAATTGGAACAAAGCGCGTCTGAATTATGTTAAGGATGATAATAACGAAACATATCGTTCTAACTTTAATACAGAGGCTAGCAACGCTGCAAGACAGATAGATAGCATGATATCAAAATGTTCAGTTAATCTGGATGAAGACGAAGATAAAAATTGGTGGAAATCACATGGTGGTACAGTATTGGGTACTGCATTAGGTGGTGTTGGTGGTGGATTGCTGGGATACTATATTACAGACAGTATCCAGAATGCAGCGCTGGACAAAGCCGAACAAGAAGCTATCCAAGAATTCATGGATAACGTTGGTTCCAAAATACATTGTTATATTGGTCCAGACGAAGCCGGTGAATATGGTGATGTGATATCAACCAGCATGGATTAAAAAATCCCCCGTTTGGGGGATTTTTTATTATGAAAAATTCTAAAATAATTAAACTAAGTTTTACTTGTTAATATGTTCCATAAATTTATTATGGTTTTCCAGTTCTTCGGCATCAATTTCATATGTTCTGTATGGAAAATTACCACCGATTTTTGGATGCTTTAACATTGCATCATGTTGTTTGGCAATAATTTCAGATACATCTGGGGCTGGTGCGGTATTTTCAAGTTCTATAAATACCTTGGCCAAAATTTCTGCGTCAATTAACGCGCCGTGCGCATCTGCACGAGCGGTCAGTGATATTCCATACCATTTTGCCAATGCATCCAACGAATAACTTTTTGGGCCAAAAACACGATTCCTAGCGATTACAATTGAATCAAGTTGTTGTTCTCGTGGAATTTGTTTCAGATTTAGTTTTGATAGTTCATGATTAATAAATGGAAAGTCAAAATCCATACCGTTGTGTGCGACAATTGGGCTGTCTCCAATAAATTCTAAAAAGCGAGGTGCAATCTCTGCCATTTTTGGTTTGTCTTCCAAAAAAGCATTTGAAATTTTGTGAACCATATAAGTATCTGGCGGAATAATTTTACCTTCTGGATTAATGTATTCGTGAAAAGTGTTATCAGTAATTTTTCCATCAAGAATTTCTATGGCACCAATTTCAATACATCTGTCGCCGCGCAGATATTCAAATCCTGTTGTTTCAATGTCAAAGCAAATAACGCGTTTCATAATAATTTCCATTTCTTGATAATGATTGTTTATGGTATTATAATAGATGCGTGAATGTAATGCTAGAAAATCTTAACACAGAACAATTAAATGCTGTTAAAACGACAGATGGGCCATTGTTGGTACTGTCTGGGGCTGGAACAGGAAAAACACGTGTGTTAACAACCAGAATTGCATATATATTAAATCGGGGGTTGGCAAAACCGTGGCAAATATTGGCGTTGACGTTTACAAACAAGGCTGCCAATGAAATGAAAAATCGTCTGGCGAATTTAACCGATGGTAACTGGTGTTCTGGCGATATATGGTGTGGAACATTTCATTCTGTTTGTTTGCGTATTTTGCGTGCAAATGCATCGCTTTGTGGATTGCGTTCTGATTTTATTGTATATGGTGAAGATGATCAAAAATCGGTTATAAAATCTTTGATAGCCGCCGGAACAAAAACACCGTCTGATTACATAGAAGAATTTTCTGCGATCAAAGACAAGGGATTGGTTGCGCTACAAAACAAAGATAAATTGTTTGTCGCGTATAATGCAGAGTTGTCACGATTAAACGCGGTTGATTTTGGTGATATTATATTAAAGGTTTTGGATTTATTTGATAAAAATCCAGATGTTTTATCGCGTTATCAGAATCAGTTCAAATATATATTGGTTGACGAATTTCAAGATACAAATAATGCACAAATGGAATTGTTAGCGATGCTGACACGCGGTATTGAAAATCCTAATATATGCTGTGTTGGCGATGATGATCAGTCAATTTATTCGTGGCGTGGTGCAGAAATAAAACATATATTAAATTTTGATAAAACATTTATTGGTGCCAAGATAATCAGACTGGAAACAAATTATCGCAGTACTGCAAATATATTAGGTGCAGCAAATTCCTTGATACGTCATAACCAAGGGCGACTAGGCAAAGATTTGCGAGTTGCAGATTCTAGTAGTGTGTCAGAGCCTGTATATGTTTTGACATTACCAACAGATAGGGACGAAGCGCGTATTGTTTCTGATGCTATACTGCGTGATGGTACGTCTGATTATAATAAGTTTGCAGTTTTAATCCGTGCAGGCAGTTTGTCGCGTGTTTTTGAAGAAGAATTTGCATCGCGTGGTCTGCCGTACAAGTTAATTGGTGCAACAAAGTTTTATGACCGTATGGAAATTCGTGATGCGATTGCTTATTTGCGTTTGTTGGTTTATCCATTTGATGATATATCTTTCCTGCGTGTGATTGGCAAACCGCGTCGTGGTTTTGGTGATAAAGCGATACAGAATTTAAAGGCATGTGGTGAAACATTGATGGGCGGATTGCGTAACGCAAAATTGTCTGTAAAACAACGTGTTGCAGCGGATGAGTTTTTGGCTGCGTTTGATTTTGATTGGATGTCAATGGCACCAAAAGATGCTGCAAAGAAATTACTGACGGAATCTGGATATATGAATATGTGGTCTGAATCCAAGGATGCAGATGCGCCAGACAGATTATTGAATATACGTGAATTGTTAACATCTGTTATATCAAAATATGATACATTGCCAGAATTTTTAGAACAGGCTGCGTTAATGATGACAGATGACGATGATTCTGAAGATGTACTGCAAAATAATTGTATTCGCATTATGACAATACATGCTGCCAAGGGGCTAGAATTTGATACTGTTTTTTTGCCTGCGTGGGAAGAAGGAATATTTCCAAATGAAAAATCTATTAACGAGGGGGCTATAGAAGAAGAGCGTAGACTTGCCTATGTTGCAATAACACGTGCGCGAAATCGTTGTATAATATCTAATTCTATGTCGCGTGTTATATTTGGTTCGCGTCAATCTAATTGTGCCAGTCGTTTTATTGCAGAAATGGATAATAGTTTTATAGATTTTCAGGGTAGTATGTCTTCATATCGTTCGCAATTATCTGCAAGTTATACAGCCAAACCAAAACCTGTTGTACAACAAAAGGTATCTATGGTTGGAAAATTGGTTGTACATGATGAACTTGGGTCTGGCGTAATCATAGAAGATAATGGGGATATTTTAACGGTCGCATTTAAGAATCGTGGTATCAAGAAAGTTGCACGTAATTTTCTTCGTGTTATTGCCTAGGTGTATAAAATAATGTTAGACTTGCACAAAGGATTTTTTTATCGTAAACTTAAATTGTTATGAAAGTTAAAAAGTTTCTGCACATTTTTGTAAATTTTTTCTTTTGGGTCTTTGTTGTTGGTATTGCGACATTGGCTGTTTTGATATTTGTGTATGGAAACGATTTGCCTGATTATAAAAAGTTGGCTACGTATGCGCCTCCTGTTGCAACACGGTTGTATGCATCTGATGGTTCTTTGCTGATTGAATATGCCGAAGAAAGGCGTGTATTTATTGATTATGCGGATATTCCACCACAATTGGTAAATGCTTTTATTGCGGCCGAAGACCAAAACTTTTGGACACATCCTGGTATTGACGTTCAGGGAATAGTTCGTGCTGTGGCGAATAATACATTGCGTATGCTGGGTGCAAATACAACATTGTCTGGCGCGTCAACAATTACGCAGCAGGTTGCCAAGAATTTTTTCTTAACATCTGAACGTACTATTTCCAGAAAAATTAAAGAGGCTGTCTTGGCCTTGCGCTTGGAACGCAGCTTTTCCAAGGAACATATTTTGACGTTATATTTGAATCAGATATTCTTAGGGGCGCGTGCGTATGGTGTTGGTTCTGCCGCATTGATGTATTTTAACAAACCTGTATCAGATTTAACATTGGCAGAATGTGCATTTTTGGCATCTTTGCCCAAGGCGCCAAACAATCGTGATCGTGCTGTTGAGCGCAGAAATTATGTTTTGCGTCGTATGGTAGAAGAAGGTTTTATAACCCAGTCTGATGCAGATGTTGCTTTTGCCGAAGAATTGAATATAAACAGCGGTTTTACTGAACAGATGTCCGAAGAATTGCAATATTTTGCCGAAGATGTACGTCGTCAATTGTTGAACAAATTAGGACGTGAAAAACTGTATAATGATGGTTTGTATATCAAGACAACGATTGTTCCGGAATTGCAGTATGCGGCATCTGCTGCGCTGAATAAAGAATTGGATAATTTTAATAAAGGGCGCAATGAAAAATTACAAGGCGCAATTATTGCGATGAATCCTCATACTGGTCGTGTTGTTGCAATGGCGGGTGGGCGTTCTTTCCGTGAAAGTTCTTTTAATCGTGCAACACAGGCATATCGTCAAATTGGTTCTACAATAAAGCCATTTGTATATTTGGCTGCATTGGAACGTGGTTACTCGCCACAAACAATGTTATTAGATGCACCGATTGTTGGTTGGCGCGAAGATGATACTTTGTGGAAGCCTGAAAATTATGACAAGAAATTCTTGGGCGATGTGCCATTGCGTTTGTCTTTGGAAACATCAAGAAATGTTACAACGGTACGTTTAGTAGAACAAATTGGAACGCAAAATGCTATTGAAGTTGCGCAACGTTTTGGTGTATATCCACAAAATATGCCAAATATGAACTTGTCAATGGCATTGGGATCTGGTGAAACAACATTAGAGAAATTAGTTTTGGGGTATTCTGCATTTATTAATGGCGGTCGTGCAATTCAACCAAAGCTGGTTGATTATATAGAAGACAGATATGGTCGTGTTATTGATGGTGGTTCTGTTGAGTTGCTTGAGTGGTCAGATGATTTATTACCACCTGCATCTGTTGAAACATCTCAGACATTGTCTGATGAACAAAGTTTATATCAAATGGTTTCTATTTTGCAGGGGGCGGTTGAACGTGGTACAGGTAAACAGGCGCGTGTGTATGGGCATACAATTGCGGGCAAGACAGGTACGACAAATGAAGTAAAAGACGTTTGGTTTGTTGGTTTTTCCAAGAATTTAATTGCAGGTGTTTATTTGGGGTATGATACACCAAAGCCTTTGGGGCGTGGGGCTGGTTCACACATGGCAGCACGTGTTTTTGCAGATTTTATGCGTGTTGCATTGCAAAATGAAAAAAATCAGCCTTTTTCTGTGCCAGATGGCATGACGTTTATGCGTGTTAATCGTCGCAGTGGTGCATCTGTAGCGGCTGATTCAGATGGTACGATTATTCAAGAAGTCTTCAAACCTGGTCAAAAACCTAATGTTGCACCTAAAAAAACGGTTACAGAAGGTAATGCGGTTGTTGGTGGAATATTTTAATTATTACCATTTGTTTATTCCTTCTTTTGTGATAAAATGTCAGTATCAAGGAAAGGATTTTTAATGCTGACAGAATATTTTTTGAATCAAAATTTAACTTTTTTTGCTAGTGGTTGGACTCAATTTGCGGGCGGATTTTTTGTTGCATTTATGATAATGTTATTGTTTGGTCGTCCATTTGTTGCTTTTATGCGAAATGTTCAAAAAAAGGGTCAGCCAATCAGTGAAAATGTTCCAGATGCGCACCGTAAAAAAGCGGGCACGCCAACAATGGGTGGAATTTTAATAGTTTTATCTATATTGGTTGGCAGTTTGTTATTTATGCCATTGTATAACCCAACGGGATGGATTGCATTGGCTGCGCTGGTTATGTTTGGGTTGTTGGGTTTCGTTGATGATTATAAAAAAGTATCATCGCAATCCAAAAAGGCATCAAATGGTTTGTCCCCAATGACACGTTTGGTTGCCGAAGGTTTTTTTGTTGTTATCTTGGCGTATTTGATTAACAAGACAATGCCTCCTTATATTCCAGAATATTCTTTGGCAATTGGTGCTGGTATTATTTTACCGTTGGGTTTAATGTATTATGTTTTTGCATATTTTGTAATTTGTGGCAGTGCAAATGCAACAAATATTACAGATGGTTTAGATGGTATGTTGGCTAAATTATTTATGCCTGTACTGGTTGTTTTGGTTGTTGCATTGTATGGTGCGACACGGATTGGATTTATGGATACCGTAATGTTTTTACCAATGGCCAGTGGGCTGTATGCAGTTTTAGGGGCAGCTTTTGGTGCTGTCCTGGGATTCTTATGGTACAACGCAAAACCTGCTTCAATATTTATGGGTGATGTTGGTTCACTGGCACTGGGTGGATTTATGGGTACTGTTGCTATGTTATTAAAAGCAGAATTGGTAATGGGATTGGCTGCTGGTATGATGGTTTTGATTTTATTGTCATCATTTATACAGACAATGTATTTCAAAGCAACACGTAAAATAACAGGTACAGGACGTCGTATATTTTTACGTGCACCTTTACATCATCATTTTGAAGAATTAGGTTGGCCAGAAACAAAAATTGTTGAACGATTTTTTGTTGTTTCAATATTGTTTTCTGGACTGGCATTAGTATTTTTGAAATTTGCATAAATAAAAATGGGTTGTTATGTCTTGGATTAGTCGCAATGAAAAAAGTTTAGTTGCCAGTTGGTACTATAGCGTAGATCGCAAATTGTTGGCGCTGTTGTTTGTGTTGATATTTGTTGGCGCTTTGTCTGTTATATCTGCTGGTTCTATTCAGGCATATCGTAAGCATTGGGAATGGTATTATTTTTTACAAAAGATGTTACCTTTTTATATAGTTGGAATTGGTACTTTGTTTGCATCCAGTATGTTGAATAAAAAATGGGTGTTGTTTTTTGCGGCTTTGAATGTTGTATTTTGTGCGTTGTTATTGTTTTGGACTGTTGTGAATCCGCATACTATAAATGGTTCTGACAGATGGGCTGTGATTAGTGGTTTGCGTTTGATGCCGTCTGATATTATAAAGCCAGGACTGGTTATTTTAACGGCTTGGTTTTTATCCAAGATGAAACAGTTGTATGGTTCAAATATGTTCTTGAATCGCGAATCTTGGCGGTTGGTATGTTTTAGTTGGTGGACATATTTGATTCCTTTTGTGTTAATGTTGTTTATTATGTTGATGCATCCTGATATTGGAACAACGATATTGTTTTTAACTGTTGTTGGTGGAATGTTTTTTGTGGCTGGGTTGCCGTATAAAATATTATTGCCTGCACTGGGTGGTTGTTTAGGTGCAGCAGGATTTATATTTTTATTATTCCCACAGACATTTAATCATTTTACTAGTCGTATTTCGGATTTCTTTGCACCGCTTGATCCAACAAGTCAGGTTGGTATATCTGTGCGTACTATACGTCAAGGTGGTTTTTTTGGTATGGGTGATGAAGCGTTTGCAAAAGAATCTTTGGCGGATGCGCATACTGATTTTATTTTTGCAGCCCTAGTAGAAGACTGGGGTGCAATAGGTGCATGTGCTATTTTGTTTATATTCTTATTGGTTTGGCGACATTTGATTCAAACTGCGCTGTCGGTTCGTGATAGATTTGTTTTTTATGCAGTTTTTGGTGCGGGGTTGTTATTTATAATGCAGACATGTATAAATCTTGCTACGACCTTGGGTATGATACCACCAAAAGGAATGACTTTGCCTTTTATTTCTTATGGCGGCAGTTCTTTTATGGGGTATTGTTTGTTGTTTGGTATGATTATGGCATTAGTGCGTGAAGATAAATGGAATAAATAAAAAAAGGATTAGATATGAAAATTTGGATTGCAACAGGTGGTACAGGTGGTCATGTTTTTCCAGCGCTTAGTGTTGCGTCAGAGTTAGTTGCACGTGGGCATCGTGTGACCATATCGTGTGATGGTCGTGTGCGTCAGATGGTTTTGCGTGATAAACCGTCGGGTGCGCATGTTGTGCATATATGGGCATCTGGTGTTGGTGCCAAAAGTCGTATCAAGCAAATGTATTCATTGTTCAAAATAGGTGTTTCTGCAGCTCTTTTGACATTGCGTTTCTTGTTTTTACGTCCTGACAGGGTTGTTGCATTTGGTGGGTATGCATCAGTGCCGGCTGTTTTTGCTGCGCATGTCTGGCGGATTCCAACTTTTTTGCATGAACAAAATGCAGCAATTGGTCGTGCTAATAGGTTTGCAATGCGCTGGGTGCAGACTTTGATGACCAGTTTTCCTAATGTTTCTGGTGTGATGAATTCTGAAACGCGTGTTGTTTATACGGGGTTGCCAGTTCGTTCAGATTTTATGGCTCGTTCTGGTATGCCATTGACAGGCAATATGAAATTATTAGTAACAGGCGGATCTTTGGGGGCGCAGGTTTTAGATGAAATTGTGCCACAGGCTGTTGCGGCAATGAAGAATAAAAAGATTTTTGTTACACATCAAACAAGACCAGAAAATGTTGGAAAGTTACAGCGTTTTTATGCGGATAATAAAATTCGTGCAAATGTTTTGTCTTTTATTCATGATATGTCGGATGCGATTGCAGGTGCTGATTTGGTTATTGGTCGCAGTGGTGCTAGTACAGTTGTTGAATTGCAAACAATTGGGCGTCCTGCAATATTTGTACCATTGGGTATAAATCCAGACCAAACTGCAAATGCGGCTAGTTTTGCTAAGACAGGTGCTGGTTTCGCAATAGAGCAATCAAAGTTTACTGTGCGTTGGTTGACGTCTATGTTGTCAGATTTGTTTGATAATCCATCCAGATTAAACAAAATGGCACAGAAAGCACTTGTGCCAAACAATGCAGTTAATTTAATTGTAGAAGAGATTACGAAATAATTTTTATTTTTAATACGATTATTGTATTTTCCGCTTGCGTGCGATTCGTCATTTGTTCTATGATTGAATCGGAAGGAAAGGAAAAATGCATCGTATTACAATCTCTGTATTGTCTATGTTTTTTGTATTGCCTGCGTTGGCAGAAGCACGTTTGCCGGTTGTAAATATCGCATCTGGCGGCATTTCTGCACGTAATGCGTTTGGCGAAATTGAGGAAAAGGTTGTTTCTGTTCAATCTGCACCTGTTGTGAAGTCAACTCGTACCAGAAAGGTTGTTGCGCGTTCTGTATCTAAACCAACGGCATCTGCGCCGGTTGATGTTGCTGTGGCAAATGTTGCGACAAATGATGTTTTGGTGCCTCAACGTCCTAGTGCAGATTTGTGGGCAAAAAATGATGTTGCATTACGTATGCCAAAACTTAGTGAGTTTTCTGTATATCGTACAGATTCCCAGTTGCCAGAGGAGAGAATTGACCAAACCTATGCATCGGTTACGCAAGACAAGTCTGTTCAGTCTCGTTCTGAATCGTCTGATTCGGGGATGACAGATATTGATAATCAGATTGCACGTTTGGTTGATTTACAAAAACGCGCCGAAGACAGTGTTCGTACTGTGTCATCACGTGTAATAAGTGCACCTATTGCACAGAAACAATCTTTTGACGCAGATATGGAACGTATTGCTGTTAATTCTGATAAACAGTCTGATAATGTTTCTTTGCGTCGTATGGTTGTAGAAATGGATAATGATGACGATGTCGTTGTTCGCAAGGTTGAAAAGAATTTGTCGCCACGAATTGCATCTGTTCGCGAAGATATGGCAAAGATGACGCCGACTGAACTTCGTCAGGCATTCAGAAAAACATTTTTGTCTGAGAACAAACATCTATCTACGTTTTCTATGGATGATAGTTTTGATGTGGCCAGTGATATGTCTTCTTCTATTGAAGGGTTTACTGCTAAACGTGATTTGTCAGAAACAGGCGGTATCAGACCGTTGGAAATAAAAATTAAGTTTCGTAATGATGATTCGGCCTTGTCGCGCACAAATTATACATTGTTAACAGAATATGCGGGTATTGTTGTGAATAAACCAACACGTGCAATACAGATTGCGATTCCACAATATATGACATTGGATAGTGATGAAAGAAAACTTGCCGCACGTCGTTTAGCAATTGTTGAACAAGTTTTGACAGATAACGGTGTATCAAAACAAAGAATTGTGCCGGTGTTATCAAATCGTGAAGAGCCTGGCTTTGTCTTGCGTATAATTTCTGGTGATCAGTATGATACATTAACGCAACAGCACAAGAATATATTTGGTGATAGTACTGGTAAGAAAGTATATAAAAGTATGTCGTGGTAAAAATTTTTGTGCGTTTGATTAATTTCTTGTTTCCGCCGGTGTGTCCATTATGTGATACACCGGTATCTGTACATGGTGAATTGTGTTCAGATTGTTGGTCTAATATGAATTGGATAACCAATCCGAAATGCGTAAAGTGTGGGTATCCGTTTGCCCCTGATTTTGACTGTGGGAATACTATGTTGTGTCCTACGTGTGCATCTGGTAATTGTGAATTGGACTGGATACGTTCCGCTTGTGTTTATGATGATGTGTCACGTTCTGTAATGTTGCCTTTCAAGCATGGTGGTCGTGTTCTTTATGCGAATTTTATGTCGCGTGCAATGATGTGGGCTTTGCGTGATATTGATGTGGATGCAGATGTTGTTATGCCAGTGCCGTTGGCAAATAAACGTTTGTTCAAGCGTGGGTATAATCAAGCGACTTTGTTGTCGTATCCGATTGCACGTACTTTGGGAATATCATTAGATTTAGATTCTGTTCGTCGTGTACATCGTCCTGATATGGGACATAAAAATGCGCGCGAACGTGCAGAAAATATACGTGGGGTATTTGATGTTGTGAAGCCTGATAGTATTCGCGGTAAAAGAATTTTATTGGTTGATGATGTTATGACAACTGGTGCGACTTTTTCTGAGTTGCGTCGTGTTTTGATGCGTGCGGGTGCGGTCGCAGTGTATGGTGTGACATTTTGTCGTGTTGTGCGTACGGTTTAATATTAGTGTGTATTTGGTTCGTTTACAAAACTGCGTAAAAACATATTTTTTTTAGCCAATCTTTCTTGGGCAATAACTTTGTTAGAACACATTTTGAAAATTTCTAAGATAGCGATTGATTGTTCGTCTTTGATGGTAGAGTTTAATGGTAGTATAACTTTTGTGGTTGGTATTTTGTTAAAAAATATTTCGTATTCGCACCAAACATCAAAATTATCTGTATGTGAATATTTTACTGACAACAAGAAGTCGCAGTCTTCTATGGAATTTCCGATGGCATACAGAGAATACCCTTGTGATATGCTTGAATGCACAAAAGAGTGTTTTATTGAATATAATAAATATTCTAATAAATCTTGTTGTTCTGAATCCATGGTGATATTAGTGTTACAAAAAACAATGATTTGTCAATAAAAAATATAGAAATAAAAAAAACCGCCATTTGGCGGCTTTATTAATTTGCGGCAGTTGTGGCCAATCTTTTGCGACCACATGCACGACGACGATTTAATACATCACGTCCACCAGCAGTTGCCATTCTTGCGCGGAAACCATGTGTACGAACACGACGTGTTTTTGATGGTTGATATGTACGTTTTGTTGCCATGACTTATTTCCTTACGTTTTTTTATTGTTTCTTTGTGTTCCCATCGTGCTTGAGCAGCATCATAAACACCATGGAAAAAATCCGTTTGTGCGTCTATTTAATCACAGGTTTTATAAAAACGCAACCTTTTTATTTAGATTTTATTAAACCAAGCTGTTTTAGGCCTTCTATTATCATGTAATATGTGAACATATACACAAAAAGTTTCCAAAATGGTAAAAACATAATTTGTAATCCTTGTTTTTTTTGTTACTTTTTATTTAATCACAAAGTTTTATTTTGTCAATGTATTTTTTTGGCTTTATTTCTTGACGAAAAGTGCATAAATCTGCTATGTTTGATATGTAAAAAACTTAGGGAAAGGTAGTATGTCTGAAAATATCAATGAAGTAAATGAAATCCGCGTTCCACAGTCTTCGTTGGAACACGAAATGCGTACCAGTTTCTTGGACTATGCGATGTCGGTTATTGTTGATCGTGCATTGCCTGATGTGCGTGACGGGTGTAAACCTGTGCATCGCAGAATTTTGTACGTTATGAACGATGTTGCACCTGCGACAAAGCCAACCGTAAAATCTGCGCGTATTGTCGGTGATGTTATGGGTAAATATCATCCGCATGGGGACAGTTCTATTTACGAAGCGATGGTTCGTATGGGGCAAGATTTTTCTATGGGTGAAATGCTGGTTCAAGGTCAAGGTAACTTTGGTTCGCGTGATGGTGACAAGGCAGCGGCGATGCGTTATACAGAAGCGCGTCTTTCAAAACTTGGTGCATCATTAATGGATGATATGGATAAAGATACGGTTGATTGGCAACCGAACTTTGACGGTTCATTACAAGAACCAGTTGTATTGCCTGCAAAGTTCCCCAATTTCTTGGTAAATGGTGGTTCTGGTATTGCTGTTGGTATGGCGACAAATGTTCCAACATATAACTTGGGTGAAATTTGTAATGGTATTTTGGCGATTTTGGATAACAAAGATATCACAGATGATGAATTGTTTACGATTATCCCAGGACCAGATTTCCCAACAGGTGCAATGATTATGGGGCGCGCTGGTGCGTACAAGGCACATACTACTGGTCGTGGCTCAATTATTGTGCGTGCAAAAACACACACCGAAGATTTTCGTGATCATTCTGCAATTATTGTTGATGAAATACCTTATCAGGTTAACAAGGCTCAGATGATTATCAAAATTGCCGAATTAATAAAAGACAAAAGAATAGAAGGGATTTCTGAAATTCGTGACGAATCGTCCAAGGAAGGTTTGCGTATCGTTATTGAATTAAAGCGCGATGCGATTACAGATGTTGTGCTGAATCATCTGTTTCAATATACAGAAATGCAAACAAGTTTCCCTGTGAATATGATGGCTTTGAATCGTGGGCGACCA
Organism: Candidatus Enterousia sp.; assembly: GCA_045657405.1. Lineage (GTDB taxonomy): Bacteria > Pseudomonadota > Alphaproteobacteria > Rs-D84 > Rs-D84 > Enterousia. The sequence continues at coordinate 18,540 of JAZOTB010000024.1, read as the reverse complement.
ATGTTGTTTAATGTTCGCGGTGTTTTAGATGCGTTTATTGAATTCCGTAGCGAAGTTATTCGTCGTCGTACAATATTTGATTTGAACAAGGCACGTAATCGTGCACATACCTTGTTGGGGTTGTCTGTTGCTGTTGGGAACTTAGATGAAGTTATTGAATTAATTAAATCAAGTTCAAACCCAGAAGCGGCACGTGAAGCGCTGATATCGCGTGGTTGGCGTGCAAGTGATATAGAATCTTATATTCAGTTAATTGACGATCCGAATACAGAATACAAAGATGGTATGTTTTATATGTCCGAAGATCAGGCGCGTGCAATTTTGGAATTGCAGTTGCATCGTTTGACAGGTCTGGAACGTGACAAGATTCATGATGATTTAACAACGCTAGGTGCGACAATTCGTGAATTGCTAGAAATTTTAGGCAGTTATGAAAGAATTGTTCAAATTATACGTGATGAAACAATTGCTGTACGTGATAATTGGGCGTCTCCACGTCGTACAGAAATTTCTGATGCAGAAATTGATATTGACATTGAAGACTTGATTGCGCGTGAAGATATGGTTGTAACTGTATCTAATACGGGGTATATCAAACGTGTTGCATTGGATACATATCGTGCACAAAAACGTGGTGGCAAGGGCCGTAATGCAATGGCGACCAAGGAAGATGACTATGTTGTCCAAGTATTTGTTGCAAATACACATACACCATTGTTGTTCTTTAGTTCCAAGGGCTTGTGCTATAAATTAAAAACATACAAATTACCAGAAGCGGCGGCTGCAGCCAAGGGACGTCCGTTGATTAATTTGTTACCATTAGAGCAGGGTGAAACAATTACTGCTATATTACCGGTCCCAGAAGATGAAGCAGAACGTGTCAAAGAATCGGGTAAAGAACATTTCTTGATGTTTGCGACTGCTTCGGGCACAGTTCGTCGCAACCGTATGAGTGATTTTGATTCAATCCGTGCAAACGGTAAAATTGCGATGAAATTGGACGAAGGTGACAGTTTGATTTCTGTTTTGCCATGCACCGAAGAACAGGATGTGTTATTGACAACATATCGTGGTCGTGCAATTCGTTTTGCAGTGCCAGAAATTCGTGTATTTGCAGGCCGTAATTCAACTGGTGTTCGCGGTATAACATTGGGCAAGGATGACAGAATTATCGGTATGGCAATGCTGAATCATGGCGAATCTGATTCTGCTGTTCGTGCTGCGTATATCAAGCAATCTCGTGCTGCACGTCGTGCGGAAACAGGAATTGAAGAAGAAGTATCTGCAGACGAAGAAGAAACAACGCTTGTGTTGGATGATGCAAAAATGTCACAGATGGCAGAACGTGAAGAATTTATTCTGACGATTTCTGAAAACGGATTTGGAAAACGTACCAGCTCTTATGAATATCGCTTGACTCATCGTGGTGGTGGTGGATTTGCAAATATTAAACTAGGTGGTAAAAATACCGCTGTTGCCGGATCTTTCCCTGTCACAAATGATCAAGATGTTATTATGGTAACAGATGGCGGTAAAATCATCCGTACGCCTGTTGCAGACGTTCGTATTGCTGGTCGTTCAACAGCGGGTGTAACATTGTTCCGCACAGCTGAAAATGAAAAAGTTGTATCTGCAATTGCGATTGAAGGTGCATCTGAAGAAGACACAGCAGAAGAAATGGTAACAGAAGTTGTTTCAGAATAAGGAAAAAAATGTCTAATAAAATTAGTGATTTAGAACTTGGAAAAATAAAAACAATAATTGCACGTTCGACAGGCTTAAGTTTTAGGCCTGTTGAACGGGTTACCGGTGGTTATCAAGAACGTGGGTTGACTGTTTTGAAAGATGGCAAGCCAGAATTTTCTTTGTTGACTCAATATGGTAGTGACGGCATTGTGTCTTGTTATATCATAGAAATTGGCGATAAAAGATATGTTTCTGATGGCGACAAAGATTGGTGGAGTATAAACGATACTATTAGTACATATGCGTTAGCGCAACGAGAAGCATCAAAAAGCAGACAATAATATGTAGAAGTGTAAGATATGGAAAACAAAGAATATTTTTCGTCTATAAATGATGTGTCAAAACGTCTTGGCGTTCCGGCACATACATTACGATATTGGGAAAAGCAATTCCCAACCGCAATCAAACCAACAACAGGTGCAGGTGGCCGCAGATATTATCGTGCGGAAACTGTTGATAAATTATTCGTTATCAAAGATTTGTTATACACACATGGAATGACAATTGCTGGTGTAAAGAAAATGTTGCGTGATGGTAATTTACCAGAATGTACAGATCAGATATCGCTTGAGAATATGCAGGTGTCACCAATGCCTGCGTCTGTTGTTGTGTCGGAAACAGTCCAACCAACAGTAAACAGTACGGATGTTGATATGGCAATCAGTTTTTTAGAAACTGCGCGCAGTTTATTGCAATAAAAAATCCCCGTTTGGGGATTTTTTTAATGTTGTTTTTTCTGACAAAATATTTTATTCCAGTTGTTCTTGAAACGTTGAATCACTGGTTGGTTAGTGATTGAATCATTGATGATGCTATCTTGGGTAAGTCTATCAACGTCGCTATATGCTTGGTTTAATCTTTCATATGCTTCATCAATTCTTGTGCTGTTATTGATGCGTTCTGTTGCGATTTCTTCTTGAATTGAATCAACCTTGTGTTCCAAAGAATCAATTTGTTTTTCCAGATAGTAATATATTTCTGGATTTTGTTTATGTATCTGAATCAAAGAGTCCATTTTTTTATATTCTGGATAACTTTTTACTTCTTGAGATGCGATTTGATCAATTTCATCGTATTCGCATGCGATATTTTGCTCTGCACGAAATGCTCTTGCGTGTGCTGCATCTAAATCATCTTGATAAAAATTTGGAGTGTCATAGTTTACAATTGATGTTGCGCCAACACCAGCGGCAAACAAAACAATCATAGACGACTTAAAAATAGCTTCTTTTGTTGTCATAATATATAATCCTTTGTTGTTATTATGTGATATAATATAGTACAAAAAAACAGATTGTCAACAAAAAAGTAAAATTTATTACCAAATACAATCAAATATAGAGATGGCACTCCCAACGGGAATCGAACCCGTGTTACCAGAATGAGAATCTGATGTCCTAACCGCTAGACGATGGGAGCGTATCTTATGACAGTTCATATTATATATAAAACGTATTTATTGCAACAAAAAGAAATGATTTTTTTATGGTTGCGTAAAATAATATTTCTGCTAGTATTTTTGTCTATTGCAAAAATAAAAAGGTAAAATATGAAATTGTATCCGGTTATATCTCGTCCTTTGTTTAAGAATAATGACAAAGCAAAACATAATGTGAAAAAAACAGATATTGTAAAACCTAATGTTGTGCCGCAGATGAATTGTGTTATACGAAATAATCCAAGGGCAGAATATAAAGATACTACTAATGCTGCGGATGTGTTGTTAAATGCATTGATGATAATATTTAATGCAGGAAAAAAGATAAAAGGTGTGACGGCTCATTATGAAGTTATTAAATTTTCATTTAATAAATATAAACGTTTTATTGCCAGACAAAATAGACGTAAACGTAAATTGGTTTTACAGTCATATACAGAACCTGTCAGTAAACAAAAAAATCTAGAAGAAATGGTTGCTGACCTAGAATTCCAAGAATCATTACGTGTTCATCCAAGTAATACTATATCGCACCACGATATTGCTATATGGGTGATGTCATTGAAAAGACAAGAAGAAAATAAATTACGGATGAAGAATTTATCAGAAGAAAATATTAATAAACAAACTGCAAAGGAATATTTTGCAGAAAATAAAAGAAAGAATTTACAGGATGCAGATTTCCTAAAATCAAAAACATTTGCAATGCAACGACGTGAAGAGACTATAGATTTAGAAGAATTGTATGAAACAACAAGTAGTTTGCGTGAAGTAATACATGTATTTAATAAATCTAAATACAGATAATAAAACCGCCATAACGGCGGGTTTTATTTAGAACGCTTTTTCTCTTTTTGTATTTGTTCTACTGCGTTTGAGTGTTTTAATTTTGCAATTGTTATCATTTGTTCCTTAATCTTTTCGCCTACGTCATATCTGGTTGCTTGTAATTGTTTAAATTTTAATTCTTGTTGTTTTATTTTATCTGCAGGCTGTAAAGTATTACTAATTGAATCAATAATTGGCATAGTTTGTTTTATACGATTTTGCAACTTCTGCGTGTTTGTTGTATTTATAATAATTTCAGATTCGCCTGATATTTTCAAAGATTGACTTATTGTATTTAATGAACTTTGAATGTTGCTTATTTGTGTTGTTGTGTTGCTGGCAGTAAGTTTGTCATCTGGTTGTGAAAAATAACGCATTGCATTACTTATTGTTTCAATAGATGATTCCAGTGTGAAATCCAAACGTTTACCGTATGTGATTTCTTTTTCAAACGGATATAATTTTGCTTGTAAAGCCACAGGTACACTATCTTCGTTTGCGTATTGTGCAACTTGTGATTGTAATATGTCATATTGTTTATGCCAATCACATAGTACAGACCTTGTTAAGGTAGATATTTCTTGTAATTGTGGAAAATACTTTCTGATATTTGTTCTTTTTTCAAAGCTGTCTAGTACTATTTGAAAATAAGCGATACTATCTCTAAGTAGACGACTTTCATGCATTAAATTATTTAATTCTTTTTCTGCATTTGGAATTAAAACAGTTTTTAATGTTTTTTCTATTTCTTCTTTTTCTTTTTTATTTTTTACTTTTATTCCAATTGGAATACCAGCACCAAGCAGTGCTGCTGTACACAAAATAACCGCTACTTTTTTATTCATAATATATATGTCCTTTTTATTTTTGCGAAGGATTATAACATAAAAAAACAAAAAATAAAGTCAGCCAAGTTAATAATTTCATGCTGACTTAATTGAAAAAAATTAATTAAATCATTTTAATTATATTCTGTTTGATTCTGTGTTGTTGTAATTGGTAATGTTGTGCCAGCCAGTTTCCTATATAAAACGAAATCCAGTCATAAAATGTCTTTTGCTGTATAATGTATATGATATCGTCATGTTGCGTTATAAAAATATTGATTTTACAAATATATATAATACAATTAATGTGTGTAATATAACCAAAGGACCATAACCGATGCGTATATAATATTGTAATTTTTATAATGTTGGTACACAGTTTTTGTGTATGTGTTTAATTGCAATATAGCGGGGGTTTTATGGCTTTAATTTCTTTAACGAATATATTTTTTGGATACGATGACAATAATTTATTAGACGGTATATCGTTTGTTTTTAATGACGATGACAAAGTTGCGATTATTGGCGATAATGGTTGTGGCAAGACAACTTTGTTAAAGTTGCTATCGGGTGATTTATTGCCTGATTCTGGCAATATTAATAAAGATGCAGATGTTTATATGTTGAATCAAATTAATGTGTCAGATTCTAAAAGTGGCGGTGAACAGCAGTTGTTTGCATTAATGCGTGCGTTTGATTCCGGTGCAGATATTTTATTGTTGGACGAACCTACAAATAATCTAGACAATGAATCAAAACAGTTGTTTTTTAATCGTTTGAATTCATATCCGTTCGGCGTTGTTGTTGTGTCGCATGACAGGGAACTGTTACAACAAATGACCAAGATATTAGAAATATCAAATGGAAAATTGCGTGTTTATGGTGGTAACTATGATTTCTATGTTATGCAAAAACAGCAAGAACAAGATAGACTTTGTTCTAAGTATGCGAACACCCAAAAAACAATTGCGCGTTTGAATAATACAATTAATATCGCACAAAATACACGTCAACATCACGAGGTAAAGCAACACAAAGAAATTGATAATGCGCGTCGCAGCAAGATATTTGCAAATGCGCTAAAAGGTAAAAGCCAAGAAACAGAAGCAAAAAAGCGTGCGATTATTCAAAAAAAGTTAGATGAACAAATTTCTGTGCAAAAAACATTGTCTGATAAAATGCGAAACGATGTTATAAAAATACCTGTGCCAAATAAATCGTTTTATGCCAAAGAATTAATCAGGATATCTGATATGTGTTTTTCGTATGATAACAAAGAAATTTTTAATGTGTTTAATTTTGTGATGTATGGAAAATCGCGTGTGCATTTGATTGGTAAAAACGGCTCTGGAAAAACAACTTTATTAAAAATTATTAATGGTGATATAAAACCACAATCGGGCAGTGTGAAAACGTTTGGAAATATTGCATATATTAATCAAGATTTGTCTGTGCTGGATAAAAATAAGACAATTATTGAAAATATAATGAATATTTCTGGTTGTTTGAAACATGATGCACATGCTATTGCTGCTAGTTTTGGTTTTCGTGGGCACTTGTCGTCCCAGCGTGTTGGAACGTTATCTGGGGGTGAATTGCTAAAAGCAACGTTGGCGGCCATATTGGGTGGATATAATCAGCCCGATTTATTGATTTTAGACGAGCCAACAAATAATCTTGAAATAAAAAGTATATCAATCCTAGAAGATGCCTTGAATCAATATAATGGGGCAATATTGCTGGTGTCGCATGACGAAATGTTTGTAAAAAACATAAAAATAGATTCACAAATATATTTGGCTAAAAATATATCTTTGTAAAAAAATCTGCCCAGTTATTACTGGGCAGATTATGTTGTTTGATGCTTTTTTTATTTAGCAATACCGCCAAATGCACCATGGATATAAATTTGATTGTCTTCGCCTTCTCCGTTTATATATTGTGTGTTGTGGAATTGTGCAACAGCTTCGCTGGCAATACCGTTTTGACCAAAGAATGCAGCGTCAACTTCTGATATAACGGTTTGTGTGTCGCCTGCTGCAATTTGGAAGTCTTTTTCAATGTTCAACTTGCCATTTGTTTCATCTGTTACTGTCATTTGGCCATCATCGGTAATTGAGACTGTGTACCAAGGTGTATCAGATTTGCTAAAGTCCATATTCAATACATATTCATGATCTTCCAAGTTAACTTCCAGACTTGCATCGTTTGTAGTGATGGTTTTAAAATTATTTACAAATTCAATTTTGCCATCGTTTGTAATTGTTTTGTCTGAATTTACAGTTGCAACAGCAGTACCTGTAAATGTTTTTGATGTCTCTGGTGCTTCAAGATATTTATTGTTTAAACCACCAATGAAATAGTCGTTAATAGTTTCTGTTGTTGTTTCTGTTCCCCCTGTTGGAACAAAGTCATATTTTGCATAAAGGTGTCCGAAATCAGAGTATTGTAATCCAACATGTTTGCCAAATGTTTCTACATATCCTTCTGTTGGTGTTACTGTAATATCATTTTCTCCAAAATAAAGTTTATCAATTTCATTAGAGTTTGGCTTCATATATATTGTGTCTGTTCCATCCTCATTAAGAAAATCAATAGAAGCAATATGGTCGCCTTCAATATTGAAACGCATTTCTGTACCAGATTCAAATGTTGTATTTTCTAGTTCTGCTACGGGGATTGTTGTTTCTAATGTTGGTGCAACACCACCAGAGCCACCGCCACACGCTGCTAATGCTAATACTGATGTTAAAAAGGTAATTTTTTTCATATATTGCTCCTATTTATAAAAATTCTATGTTTCAAGATTTTGAATTCCAAGAATTATTTGTCTTTGGAATCAATTCTCATTATATCTTAGTAGCAATACTAAGACAAGGTGTTTAGTTTTTATTTTTTTTTTTTTGTAATAATCATATATAAAATAATGCTGCTGAACAACAGTGTGATAACATCACATATAATCATTTGGATTGATTTAAGATATATCCCATATAAAATCCAAAAGACTAAACCTATACAATATATTAGATACATAGACAGTGATAGTCCGGAAACGTTTTGTGTTCTTATTGATTTTATTGCCTGTGGTATAAAAGAAATCATTGTGCAAATTCCACAGATGTATCCGAATGCTTCGCCAATTATTGGGTTCATGAAAATTCTCCTTTTTATTGTGTGGGCGAATTATACACAAAAAATACAAATGTGAACAATAAAAAGCCATAAAATGTTTTAACTGTGGTTGTTAAGAATATGCCCTTGTGATATAATTATTTCAGTAAACAGGGGGTGGTGATGAAGCGTGCAATAAAATTCAAATTGAAAAATGGCAAAGAGGTTGTAATTCGTCGTGTTCGTGGAACGGATTATGATGCCATGATGAAATTTTTTGCATAGGTATCAGAATGAAAAAAATATTGTTTCTACAATCGTTGTGTGTTTTATGTTGTAACAGTGTGTATGCGTATAATAACGATATTATTTCAAAACTAGCGCATTATTCTGTATGGCGACAGGATGACATAGCTTTTTTTGCAGAAAAACAAAATTTGGATGCCAGATCGGTTGATTGTTCGGACAAAGATTTATCTGCTTATACTGCTGAACAGATAACGTTTGATAATAATACAGCATTTCCAACAGATGTTTCAAAATGGCCTGTTAATTTTAATCCGTATGATGTGATGCAAAAACATACTAATCCGGGTCTTGGGATACGAAAATTACATGAAATTGGGATTGATGGTCGTGGTATATCTATGGCAATCATAGATCAGCCGTTATCGCCACATAACGAATATAATGATAATTTAGTGCATTATGAAGAGTTTTTATTTACTCAAGGGCAAACAGGTTCTATGCATGGGGCTGCGGTATCGTCTATTGCAGTTGGAAAAACTGTTGGTGTTGCACCTAAGGCAAAGTTATATTATTTTGCTGCGGATTTAACAGATGGATTATTTCAAGACGATGAAACAAATAAAAGAACGTCAAAATATTATGCTGCTGCCTTGGACAGGGTTATAGAGATAAATAAAACACTGTCAGATAATGAAAGAATTGTTGTTGTATCTATTTCTGCCAGTCCTGTATGGTCGCGTGACCCAGAAATATGGAACGCATCACTAGAAAGGGCAAAGCAGGCCGGTATTTTTGTGACTACCACAGCGCTTGAACAAGAATATGGATTTTATGACAATGGTGTTTACAGGTTTGTATCATCGGATCCAGATAGTTTTGATTCTTATCGTCAAACAAATTGGCAACAGGGCAGAGACATACCGACAGATGTTCAAAAAATGACATTATGTTTTCCGATGGATCACAGAACAACTGCGTCACCAGATTGGAATACGGGATATGTTCATTATGCGGATGGTGGATTTTCATGGATGAAGCCGTTTGAGGCGGGTATGTATGTACTGGCTAAACAAGTTAAACCAGATATTACACCCCAGGAATTTTTTGATATTGGTCTGACAACAGGTGTTTACAGTGATGTAACAAAATGTGTGTTAGTAAATCCGGTTGGATTAATAATAAATTTGCAACAGGCAGAACAGTAAATTTGTTATTTGTGATGTCTTATAAAAGATTTGTGAAAAAAATGGGCATTTCGCCCATTTTTATTTTACGTGTTTTGCACATCCTTGCCAAAAAATAATCTGGCGTTCTTTTTCAAATATTGCGACCGGGAAAAGATATGTTTTTTCGTCCCAATCATTGTTTGTTGTACGCTTTACAACACCAAGTGTGTTGGCTGCGTTGTGTAATTGGCTAATCTGGTTCAAGATTTCTTGCTCTCTCATTTCTGTTTGGTATCCCAAATCAAACGCATTGTTTTGCTTGAAAACCAATCGATGTACTTTGTTGATGTCGTGATATGTGATTTTGTTGTTGCTGTCACGCATAAACCATTCGTATTGGTTTTTATCTGTGATTGGGTTTGCCTTGGCCGTCTTGATAACTTTATTAAGGTTCTGTAAAATTCGTTCTGGGTTAATAAATTCAATATTTGTTCGTCTGTTGTTAATTGCAATAATATTTGTTTGTAAATCAGATTCTTTGATATATTTTGGACGCGAAGCATCATAAAAAGTTTTTATTGATTCCATTGTACAATCTGGAATTTCCAGCCAAGAATATTGTTCGGACAGTACACAAGGTGCAGATGATAAATTGATTGTTATTGGATGTGGTAAAACAAAATCTACTTGCTCCCAGTTTTGTATTGCATATACCCCAGGGCAAGTTGTGTATATCAGTTTATTGCCATCTTGGGTCAAGAACATACATTCTGTGTGTCTGAATTGTTTGCGGTCATATTTTGATTTGTATTTTATATTTACATTATTTATAACAGATTTATGCTTTGATAAAATTTCAGAATTCAACGGGATTTTTAACATCTTGTATTCCTGTTTTTTTATGTATATTAGTTCTCTCCCGATGGCGATATGCTACAATGCGTATAATATAAAATCAATAGAATTTTAATCTTGTATGTTCGTGTTTTGGTGTTGTCAAGTTTCAAATGAACGTCTAAGCAAATGTTTTTTTGTGGCTTAAAAAGATATCTTTTCTAAGGATTGTATATCCAGTCTAAGTTTTTCCTTGAACGCAGGAATTTTTTCTTTTTGTGCGTCATAGTTGCTTTCGTTCAGTCTTTGGTCTAGGCACACAGAGTGTCCGGTTTGGATATAATTTGCTAATTTGGCGATGTCTTCATTGCGTGTTTGTGTGCATCTTGGGTCGTTATTCTGTCGTTTTAAAATCACATCGCCTGCGGATGCGGTTGAGTAGCAGCCGTTTTTCAAATAAACATTAAAAGCCTTGCGCCATCCGTCGGCAAAAGACTTGTTGTTCTTCATGGTTAACCAACGTTTTTGTAAAAATAATTTTCTTAAATCTCCGCGATATTCTTGTGCTGCAACGATAGTTTGGTCGCCTATCATTCCATCTGCTTTTACACCTAAAATTTCTTGCAGTAATCCTATTGATTGACTAGCGTTACCAGAGCCCCACTTTGCCATAAATACATCGCCACTAATTGCGGATGGTAATCTTTTAATTTGTTGTGCTGGTTTTGCTTTTGGATAGTAATATTTGTCGTATGCGATTTTTTCTGCGTCGCTCATGTTAAAAAACATGTCAGAATTATCGTTTTTTAATTGTGCGACTTCGTTGTTCCATTTTGCTCCAACTCCATAGCATGTAAAACAGTTGCCATCTTTTACTGGTGCACATCCTCCTTCTAATCTAAATTTTGTATCCATTGCTTTTTGAAAGGCTGGATCTGTAACATAACGTTCGGTTGTGCATATTGCTTTTGATTCATTGTTTTGCCCTGTGTATATAGATGGTGTGCATGTGTCGGTTTTATGACCATCGTATTCTTCTGTTACTGCGTTTTCAATAAAACTTACGTCTGCCAATATATTAACCAGGGGTGTAAAAAAACTGTCGTTAAATTTTCTTTCCCACTTTCGTCTTTTTTCAATATTATTAATGTCTGTTGCTGGGATCTTATAGCCTGCTGCAAAAACATCAAACAAATGAATTTTTTTAAAACAACCTCTTGGGGTTTCTGTTTTTGCCAGTTGGTTCCATTTGCGTTTTGCTTCGCTAACATTACAACCAAGATGTGACAGACAATGATTTTTTAGTAAGTGTTCCGCAACAACAAAATTAACATATTCGCACTTGGTGTTTTGTTTGTTTAGCTCATCTGCGGTTGCGCAGTACATCGCAAGACCGAAATAAAAAGATACAATAAATTTTAATATGTTCATTCTTGGTATCCTTTTTTTATTTCAAAACGCCACTGCATGTTTCAGATATTGCAACTATCTTTTTCAGCTCTGCGATTTGTACGGCACTAAATACTGTTGATACGGCATTTGCAACAGATGTGCCGGCTGTTAATACGTTTGATGCAGTATTCAGATTTTTTTCTTTTTGTTTTCCGTATTCGGTGTTGTCGGTGCGAATGTTTTCAGAATTTGCTACAGCGCTTAACACTGTGCCTGTCATACCTGTTGTTGTGCCAACTATTGATGATACCATGGTTCCTTGGGTTGTTTTTGTGATTTTAGATGCGTCAACAGTGTCAAAACCACGACAAGCATCAACTATTGTTTCGGCTTCTGTTACGTCTTCCCCGTTTAGTCGTGATTGTACAATTATGGCGCTTAAATGCTGTACGGCTTGGTTACATTTTGCTATAGATTCTTTTAAATTAATATTTTTATTACTAACACCAGATATAATTGCACCTGTAAGACTGGTCGCGGTGGCACCGGCGCTTAGACCTGTGCGCCAATTTCCCAGTTTCTTAGATTTTTGTACCAGTTCTTGTAAGCGTTCTTCATCTTGGCTTATGCTTGTGTCGTCGTTGTCAGTGTCATACAAGTGAGCGATTTCATTAAGAAAATCTTCGTCAGAATCACTAAACCAACTTTGTTGTATTTCTGATATGCTTTTGGGGCCTTTTATTGACTCTTGGGCAGCGATTTCACGCAATGCTTCTATTCTTACTTCGGTTTGTTCGATTTCTTTATCTGTGTTTGTTTTTGCGATTCCTGCTGCAAATGCACCGGTGCCCAAGGCGGTGCCGGTGACGCCAATGGCTGTGTTAATGCCTGCTATTTTTTTTAATTCTGTCAAAGTGTCGTCAATATTAACGCATGCCAAATATGTGTTTTGCATTGCAGTTGTTAAATTTGTTTGCTCTGCTTGTATGGCATGCGGTATAATAATTAATAGAAAAAATACAAGAATTTTTTGCATAATAACACTTAAATATTATTGATTGATTATATCATGAAAAACACAGTGTCGCAATAGTAAACCTTATCAAAGTATTTGCTTTTGTGGTGATAATAAACTGTTTTATTGTGTGGTTGTCGTGTGTTTATTAAATAAAAAATGCCCCCTGTGGGCATTGTTTTATTTTTGGTTGGGGCGCACGGATTCGAACCATGATAAAGAGAACCAAAATCTCTTGTCCTACCATTAGACGACACCCCAATTGCGTCAATGATTATACACATCTATATATAAAAGTGAATAAAATTAATCACTATAATAGGTATATTCATATAATGGATACAGTATTGCATAATAATGTGTTTGGAAATCGCGTTCCAATAATATAAATGTTAAAGCCTTGGATAAATGTAAATCTGCTAGAAACAGTGAGTGGTCTTTTAAGTCAGACTGTTATGTCGTATAAATTTTTATATTCAATATCAGTCTAATATTGTTGACAGAAATCTTATTTTAGAATATGTTGATTTTACAGTAACAAAGAGTGTGTATATGATTCATATAGGAAAAATATTTATTACTAAAACCAAAGAAAAAGCTAGATTATCAGCGGTTGTTAATGTTGATGGTGATGACAAAGAATTGTTTTTCGAGGTTGATAAAAAATATAAAAAATACCTAACCAAAGAAGTTTCTGACGCGTTTGTTATAGGCTTGTTGCATAGGGCGATGACTTTGGGACATGATATCACAACGGTTACACCGATGTCTGAATCGGTTTTGTATGGTCTAGAAAATTTCTTAATACCAAATTTATGTTTTGGTGACCCAAATATGAAAAAAATAAAAATTTTTGCCAAGGTCAGAAAGTCACCAAAATCTGCGGGTGCCACAGGAACGGGTTTGTCATTAGGCATAGATTCGTTTGATGCGATATATGAAAATATGAATACAAAATATAAAAAACATAATTTAACGCATCTTTGTTTGTTTAATGCCGGGGCCTTTTATTCAGGTGAAGAGAATTTTTGGAATATGATTCCTCGTGTACAACAAGTTGCAAATGAATTTGGTTTGCCATTAATAGTTGGTCATTCAAATATTCATACAATTATTTTCGGAGACTATCAAATAACCCATACTTTTTATTCTTTGTTTTGTGTTTTTGCGCTAAGGAAATTGTTTCATATATATTATTATGCCAGTACGTATCCTTTATACAAATCTTCATGTTTAGATAATGCATTGATTGGTAATGATACTGCAAGTTATGATATGTTGACTTTTCATTGTCTTAGTGATGCAAATTTATTGTTGTACAGTGCAGGCAGCGGCAAAAAAACTCGTATTGATAAAACAAAATCTATTATAAATGAAAGAATTGTTCAAAATAACTTAGATGTGTGCGTTAAACACAAAGATAAAAATTGTGGTGTTTGCATAAAATGTCGCAGAACAATGCTGCAGTTATATATGCTTGGTTGTTTGGATAAATATAACAAAGTTTTCCCTATAGAAATTTTTTATAAAAATAAAAGTGACTATATAGATTGGATGAAGCAAAACAAGAACAAAGGATTGTTGGAACAAGAGACCTATGAATATTATATGCAACACAAGCAACAGTTTGAATAATGTGTTACATATATTACAGTATAAAATTATCTTTTAAACAAAAACCGCCCTTTGGGACGGTTTTGTAAATCTTGGTTGGGGCGCACACAGGGGTGTGGGGATGTCCCCACTAGCGTTTTTGGAAATCAAAGATTTACGGAAACGCGTACAAAACATTGATAATGTTTTGCTGTGCGAACGAAATTAAACAGTTTGCACAAACCGTGACGTATACCAAAATAAAAAAATGCCCCCTGTGGGCATTGTTTTATTTTTGGTTGGGGCGCACGGATTCGAACCATGATAAAGAGAACCAAAATCTCTTGTCCTACCATTAGACGACACCCCAGTTGCGACAGTGATTATAACTATCTTTTAATAAAATGCAATAATATTTTTTTACTTGCCTGTCCAATATGTGAATTTTTTCTTGTTTTCATAAATTTTATACTTGAAATAATTTTTATTAAAAACTATAATAATTAAAATTTGCAATGAATTTGCACACCGAACTCATTATATAGGAGAAATAAATGGCACGCAAGGAATTTGTTTCATTACTAGAAGATAATCTTTGGACACTGGAAAGATTGTCTGACAAGTTGGGGCTAAAACGTACGGAACGTATCGGTTATCCGCGTCAATTGCTGGCAATATTGGTTCGTTTGCATAATGGCGGTCGTGCAAAATTAAAAGATATTGCGCGTCGTGAACATATTTCTACACCAAATTTGTGTGCAGCGTTTCGTAAATTAGAACATGATGGTTTGGTGATTCGTGCAACTGATGACGAAGATAGACGTAATACCTGGTATTGTGTGTCGCCAACTGGTGTTGAAATGTCGTTGCGTGCAATGGACTTGTTTCGTCAAGGTGTTGAACAAATGTTTGCCAGCGTTTCCAAAGATGATGAAAAACGTTTGACCGATGCCATGCGTACATTGCGTGAAGTATTAGACAAGGTGGAGTTAGATAATGAATAAACTAAAATTTACAGTAATGCTTGCATCTGTTTTTGCAGGTGCATTTATATTGCCGGTAAACGCATTAGAATTGTCGTTTGCGGATGCAGTTGAAAAAATTGTGTCTGAATCACATGATTTGAAAAAGGCGGATGCAAATCTTAAAAAAGCCGAAGCGTCATTAGATGCTGCAAATGCAAATCGTTGGTTTAAACTGGATGGTTCTGTATCTTATATGAATTTGGTTAACATAGAAGATCCAAGTAAACAAAAAACAATTACGTTACCTCCATCAATGGGTGGCTTTATATCAGAAAGTCTAAAAGACCAAGAATATACAATCAGTATTCCCGATAATATTTTTCAGGCGGGTGTGTCTTTGACTCAGCCTATTTATACATTTGGTAAAATTGGTAATGCGGTAAAGTCTGTAAAGTCTGCGATAAAGATGTCTCAGGTGTCCAAGGAAATGATTTTGCGCGAAGTTAAATATGCATCTGCTCAGTTGTATTGGACCGCAAAAATGACAGATGAAGTTGTAAAATTGGCAAAGCAAGATTTAGCAAATGCTCGTGCAGCCAAGAAAAGTTTGACATCTGCAGGACGTGCAAATCGCAGCAATCTGTTAAAGATTGAATCAGATATTGCATCCAAGGAAATTAATGTTTCTGACGCGGAATTCAATCGTGATACTGCGCACAGAATGTTAAAAATTATGGCAGGTATTAATATTGATGAACCATTGGTTTTGACGGACGAATTTCCAAAAACATTTTCAGAATTAAATGCCGGTGAATTAAAAACTACACCACAATGGGAAATTTTATCAGAACAGGTAAAGATGTATGAACGTTTGGCAAAATCAAAGCGTGCAAATGCATATCCAACATTGGCAGCAACTGCGAATTATAGTTATATGTCTTTGTCAGAAGATATGGGACATATGTTTGATAAAAAAGGCAGTCAGTCTGCTTATTGGGGATTGGCGTTACAGGTACCTTTGTTTAGTGGTGGTTTGAATCGTGCAAACGCAACAGTAGAAGCAATGAATGCAATTGCAGCACAACAAGATTTGGATCAAGCAAAAAAAATAACAACTGAACAATACAATAACGCAGTAAAACAATATGACAGATTGCGTGGAAATCTGGAAACATTGGTCAAAGCGCGTGATTTAGCGGCGCAGACATATAAATTGTCGCAAAATCGTTTTGCTTCTGGTCAAACATCTGCAGTTGAATTGGCTGATGTATCTGCAGGTTTGTATCAGCTGGATATTGCGTTGTTAAGTACCAAGTACAATATTTTAATGTCAGCAGAATCAGTAAAAAAGTTAGGTGAATAAAAATGGATAAAATACAACAAACATTTCGTTCCAAGAAAATTAAGCATATGTTCTTTATCGTGTTGGTTGCGATAATGATTGGTTGGGTTATTTTTAGATTTGCTGCATTTGCATCTGAAAATGCGCGCTATGTATTTAATGCATCACGTGTTGCTGCAGATGTTGGTTTGCCAATTGAATCTGTAACCGTTCAAGTTATGTCAGGCACATTGTATGAACCTTTGTCTGTGAAAAATAATCGTGCATATGTTTCTGCTGAACGTGCATCAAAATTGCGTACAGGACAAAAAATAGAAAACGGTAAAATTACATTTGTTTCAAAAAATATTGATTTGAATACAGGTATGTATTTGATACGTACATCAGGTGTATCTGATGGATTGCATTTTGCAGAATTTACAACAGATGGAATTTTTGTTCCGCTGTACGCAATTTCAAATAACAAGGTTTTAGTTGTTGATAATAATATCGCAACAGAACGTGATATTAAAATTGCTCGTCAAGATTCAGAAAACGCATATGTTGAATCCGGATTAAATGTTGGCGATATTGTTGTGTTGTCTGATATTCAATCTGGCGTCAAAGTTAAATTAAGTAAATAATAATCGGGGTGGGAATATGTTAAAGTTTTTCGTTCGCAGACCAATTACAACATTAATGTTTGTTCTGGTGTGGGTTGTATTGGGATTGGTTTCTTTTCCAAATATGAATATTGAACGTTCGCCTGCATTGGATTTTCCAATGGTAACAGCAACGTTTATTTATCCTGGGGCTGCACCTCAAGAATTAGAATCGCAGGTTGTAAAACGTGCAGAAGATGCCATGAGCGAGGTTTCAGAATTAAAACGAATAATATCGTATGTATATGAAAACAGCGCTATGGTAATGGCAGAATTTAACCTTGGGGTAAATGTTTTTGATAAGGCTAATGAAGTAAAAACAAAACTAGATGCATTGACCGCAGAATTTCCATCTGATATGGAACGACCAATTGTTGAAAAGTTAAATCCTTTGCAACAGTCCGTTGTTGATATTGTATTAAAGGGTTCCGATGCACGTGCACTGGAAGAATATGTTGATAATAATTTATCAAACAAGATAACTGCAATACCTGGTGTTTCCAGTGTGTCTGTGTTTGGTGGTTTACAACGTGCAATTCGTATTGCGATGAATCCAGATGCCATGGCTGCAAATGGTGTGACGGTTATGGATATTGTATCTGCGCTGGGGGCGTATAATTTGAATGTTCCAGGCGGTAAAATTGAAACCAGTCGTGATTCTTCTAATGTGCGTTTTATTGGTGAATTTGCATCTGTTGATGAAATCAAAAATTTACAGTTAACAACAGTAGAAGGAAATAAATTTAGATTATCAGATATTGCAATTATTACAGATGCTGCGCGTGATGTTGAAACTGGTGCACGTTATAATGGAGAATCTGTTATTGTTGCGTCTGTTGTAAAATCATCGGATGGTAACGCAATAAATATTTCAAATGATTTACATAAAAAAATGCCAGAATTAGAATCAGATTTGAAATCGCGATTCCCAGATGCAACGATGTTAATTGCGTCTGATGCATCAGTTGCTGTGTCGGATGAAACAAATGATACTATTAACAGTATTGTTTTAGGTGTATTGTTAACAGTTCTTGTATTATTGGTATTTACACGTAATTGGCGTTCAACTGTTATTGCAGGTGTTGTTATTCCTGCATCTTTAATTGCCGGTTTCTTCTTTATGGATAAAAGCAATTTTACGATAAATGCATTGACTTTGTTGGCATATTCATCGGCATTAGGTACATTGGTATCAAATGCGATTATTTTGATTGAATCCGCCTTGCAAGAAATGTATAACGGCGCATCGCCCGAAGACGCATCTATTAACGGTACTAAAAAGGTAGCTGTATCTGTATTAGCTGGTGTTGGTACAAATGTCGTTGTGTTCTTGCCTTTGGCATTTATGGGCGGTATATCTGGTCTGTTTATGAAGCAATTCGGTATGACA
>JAZOTB010000023.1:0-24856 GCA_045657405.1 Candidatus Enterousia sp. | reverse complement strand
CTTGGGAAGCTGACGTGCTACCATTATACCACGCCCGCAATGTTCCGTATTTTATATAAATCAAATTAAAATGTCTATGAATATTTTGGTCTTGTATAAAATGACTTGTTTTTGCTATAATTTATTATCAGAGAGATGTTTTATAAAATACACAAATTTTTATCCGTCATTTTGTGTGCCTGTCTTGTTGGCACTGTTGCGCACGCAGACGATGTTTCTGACGTTATTCGTGATTCGAAACGTTTGACCAGCGCAAAACAAGGCGATGCGTCCGCTGAAATTTTTGACGACATTGATTATCTAAAAGGTTTACTTGAAAAATTTAATTGGGAAAATTCATCTGATTCAAAACGTCGTGAGTTATATAAAAAACTGACAGACACTGTCAAAGACATCGAAGATGCAGAAAATGCCGAAGAACAAGACGAATTAGAAGACAAACGTGCCGATGCCAAATCCGCCAAAGCACAGGAACAATCAACTGCGAACAAGTTGTTGGGCGCTGCATCCATTGGTGCAATGGGTTTGGGGGGAATGGAACTGGCATCTGCGTTATCTGAAAAACAAGTTATGGAAGACACAGAACAGGCCTTACGTACATATTTAGCAACCTTTACATGCAGATATTCAGATGGCAAATCTGTCCAAGGTGGCGAAGTTGACATTGAATTACCAGGCGGAAACGATTTATTCCCGTTGGTTACAGAATACAAACAACTGGCTGCTGATTTAAAATTACGCAAAGAAGCACTTGGTATCGCACCTGGAATTGAAAGCGAACAAATTATAGACAAGTCAAATTCTGGTCTGTACGACGACGAAGGCACAGGAATAACAGATGGCGCATACACATCCGTATCACGTGCATTGTCTGACAGCACGAGCGAAGATGCAAAAGAATGGGCAGCAGACAAAGAAGCAATTGATAAAAAAATAAAAACATCTGCCGCAGTGGTCGCAACAACCGCAGTTGCAAGCATCGCTGCAAATTTAGCCATTAACAGCAAGAAAAAAGATACCGCCGCAAAAAAAGCAAATACAACACGCAAAGAAGTCCGTTCTGTTCTGGACGAAATTATACAGAACTGTAATACAGCAATTGAAAATGCATCGCCAGAAGAAGCCCAAGGCGTTCATTTATTAACAGGATATGAAGATCTGGAAAATCTGGAGGAACATCCAATATGCAAATAAAAATTGTAAAAAAATTATTAAGTATTGTGTGTTTCTGTATGGGTATACAGGTGTTGGTATTCCACCCTGTTATGGCGGCCGGCAACCCATGTCGTGACATTGGCATATCCGGGGAATGTGAATTATTCAAAGATTTTATACAGGTCCAACCGATGGTTGCACAACAAATAATTCGAACTGCATTAAATGACAACAATGTGACATTTGGCGACTATACAAACAAAACCATTGGTGATGACACATACGACGTAACTGACAGCAAGGGCGCAAGACACACATTCTATTTTGACGATTTACAAGATTCTAAATCCCTAAACGTAACCACATCTGTAGCTGGTGCAATATGTCTGTTGAATGGCGGAACCCCAACAGAAAAATCATTTATATGTAATGGCAGAATTTTAGAATCTAAATTAAACAAAGACCTGGAAACATTTGGAATGTCTGCAAAATGCACCGACAACATGAACGCAACACCATACTGCAAAATAACCCACAATAAAAGAACAGGAAAACTACGCGGCTTTGTATATAAAAACCAAGAAATAATTAACCCAAACACTTTTAAAACCATGCAAATCGTAAGCACAGACGAAGTGCAAAAATATTTGCGTGAATACACGAAACTGTCCATCGTTTCATATGGTTTGACCATGACAGGATTTCAGTGTCTTAGCATGCCACAGGCATACATAGCCCCTGACAACATTGCTGCGACCGATGACGTGCTGGCGTGCACTGTATCTTATTTTGATCCAAACACAGACAAAACCCATAAACAAACAATAGACTTTTTGTTTGACGATATGTATGAACACAGCAAATTAACCGCCACAGCAGGTCGTTCTGGCATGATATGCCACGCCCAAGGCGGCAGTGCAACCTCAAAAGGAGTGTGCGCAGGATTTACCCTAGATATGTGCAATAAACTGCAAGACGACTTTGATATTTCTACGCAATGGGACCCAGATGCCGGCGGTTGTGTGATGACAGACGTCAAGAAAAACGCAAAAATTCAAAAGGCGACAAGTATTGCCGGCTCGACAGGAATCTTTATCTTGGGCGTTGTAACATTACCTGTATCTGGTGGCACATCTGGTGTTGCGATTGCCGCTGCAATCGGTGGTGTTGTAACACTGATTTCAACTGCAACATCAGGAATTGTTGGCGCTGTGATTGATCATAATTTTACAACAGCATTATTATCTGCAAACAACTGTTTAATTGAACGGGAACTGTGTGGCGGAACAACAACAAGAAATAATCAGCTGTCTGTTAAAAACAAATCTTCACAGGCGTGCATAACATGCGCAACAGAATCCATACAAAACTTAATTAAATCCGTGGTGTCGTACAATGGACAATTCACAGAAGATAATGCAAATACAGTGGCATTTTTAGTTGACGTCTTGTATTCTGTTGTCAGTGGCACATTACAACCAATATGCATTGCAGAAATCGCAACAAATATCGAACAAAGCCCACTGGTCACTGTCAAAGAAACAGCTGACTATGCAATGTTATTAGGCGTTGTATTATCACTAGGTTCTGGAATTGCTGGAAAATTCTCAAAACCACAATTGACAACCGTTATGGATAAAATTGTTGGGAAAGTAAAAGGCTTGCAAGGTTCAAAACTTAGCACCGCCGCATTGGAAACACTGGCATTATCTGGACGCATGGAAAGATTGGCTGTACGTGCAAAAAACGCTAGTTCAACAACATATAACGCATTAAAAAACTATAAAAAAGCACGTGCTTGGGGAAAACTGACCACAAAAGCGGCAGATTTTGTCACGCACATGGACGCAGAAGAAATCGATAATAATGGAACAAACGTATACAAAACTTGGACAACATATTGCGGTGAAACATTTCCATGCAACCTGACGATTGATGATTTTATGTCGGTCGAAACACTAAATTCGTTATGCAACATTCCACAAACATAAAGTTTTACTTGCCTTTTTTGAAATTCTAAGTATAATCATAAGGCAAATCCCAAAGATTGCCATTATTATAAAACCAGTTCGCAGTATGCGTGTGGTACATCAACCGGCGAGTTTCGCTCTTGATGGCGGTTTTCTTTGTGGTTAAAACAGTTAATAAAATATAAGGAGCAAAAATATGGCAACTGTTATTCGTTTGGCACGTTATGGCGCAAAAAAACGTCCATACTATCACATTGTCGTTACAGATTCTCGTAACGCACGTAATTCTGGTAATGTTTTGGAAGTCGTTGGCAAATACGACCCAATGCAGGCAAAAGATAGCGACAAACGTGTTGTATTGAAAATCGATGAAGTAAAAGCCTGGTTGTCAAAAGGCACACAACCATCTGATCGTGTTTATAAATTCTTGGCAAATGCTGGCTTGGTTGCAAAGAAAGCAATCCCTGTTCAGACAAAGAAACATTTGCAGTCTGAAAAAACACAGATGAAAATCAAGGACAAAGCTGATAAATTGGCTAAAATCGCAGAAGAAAAAGCTGCTGCAGAAGCCGCCGCAAAGGCTGCTGCCGAAGCAGAAGCTGCTGCACCAGCAGAAGCGGAATCTACACCTGTTGCGGAATAATTTTTGCTTATATATTATATCTGCACAGATTATTCTGTGCAGATTTTTCGACTTAAAATGAGGTAAAAAAAATGGCAAAATGTCCGTATGATGGCTTTGAATGTGAAAAACTGACCGAAGGTTTTGAAAAATGGCGTAGAGCGGTCAATTTTATGTCTGGTAATCAGACTAAATTAGTGTTTGTAACAAGTTTAACGATGTTAAATAAATGTAATGATGTTACAAACTGTGCCAGATATATCCGATGGATACAAGAACAATCACAACAAAAACATAAATAAAGGAAAGATTATGTCAAAATGTCCATATGATGGGTTTGAGTGTGAAGCGCAAACAAAACGTATCGACAAATGGAAATCTATGGTACACAATGTTGCGCCAAAAGATGGACGTGTATTTTATACCAGTGCAGATATGTTTGAGAATTGCGAAGATAAAGACACATGTATCAGATACATAAATTTAATGAGACAGCCACCACAGAAAACAAAATGACAGATTCAAAAAATATTTTGGTTGGTAAAATTGTTGCACCCCAAGGAATTCGGGGCGAAGTTCGTGTTCAGACTTTTACATCTACGCCACGTGATTTTCAAAAGTTGAAAATCAAAGGCGTGCGTTTTAACGATGGTGATTTCAAGTTTGTGCGTATAGTTCCTAATTCCAATGTTATAATCGCAAAAATTTCTGGGGTTGATGACAGAAATATGGCTGAAACATTGCGTGGTACAGAACTGTTTATTGAACGAGATACCCTGCCCGACTTAAAAGAAAATGAATTTTATCAGGCCGATTTAATTGGTTTTGGTGTTGTACGTAATGGGCAAAAAATTGGTATCGTTGATTGTTTTCAAAATTATGGTGCGGGTGATATTATTGAACTGGATAATGGCGATATGGTATCTTTTATCGGTGCAGAAGTTGATATGCAAAACAAAATCATAAAGGTGTTATAATATGTTTACTGATGCCAAACCGACAACGCCTGAATGCCCATGCTTGCAAAATAAAGAAGTCAAATGCCCCAAGGCGGATGTTGAAAAGGCCTTGGAAGGAATGAAATTGTCATACAGGACGATGAGAGAGCTACGCTCTGTATTATATGATGTTTGCTGGTCCTGTATGCGAGAAAACACAAAAAAATAAAGTAAGATAAATAATAAGGAATTATTGTGGCAGATAATAAATTAACAACTAGTATTGCAATATGTGAACATTATAATGTAAATTGCGCATTGGGACATTGGTTACGATATAAAACAACAGTTCGTGAAGATATGATATCTTATAATCATAAAAACGGGACTGTGAATGTAACGGGGCGCACCCTTAGCCCGATGTTTTTGCAGCATGCGCGATATATGTGTGAGTTAGGATGTAAATGGAAGTTTAACACTAAACAACTTGCATTAAGTCATAGAATGCGATAGCACACACCTATAAATATAAAGGAGATAAAAATGCGGTCTATAAAAGTAACAAAATCGGTTGGCGTTGTCTTTATAGATTGCAATAAATGCAACCCAAACTGTCCGTTGCAACAACAGGTAAAAAAAAATCCTGATATGGTAATGTGGAAACCGTTTGAAAAATCCACAGAACATATGATAAGAACACATAATTTATTGGTTGGAACAGATAAAATTGCACAAAATGCGCAAGAATTTTATGAAATCGCGCGTAAAATATGCTATAATTGCACAGAAAAACAGAAATAAAATGCACTTTAATATATTGACAATCTTTCCAGAAATGTTCCCAGGCACCCTGTCGGGCAAGTTTCGTGAATGTGATGTGGTGTAAAAAGGATTGACGTTATGACAATGCGAAAAATAGATTTAATCTTGTCAGATAGTGGTAGTATCTTAGAATTTGATAGTGTTTTGTGTAATTTGTATAACAATGTATCACAATCTCTATGGCAATTAAGAGATGAGTATAAACTGATAAATTCAGCAGAGGCAAATAAAATTCTTTGTCTATTGAATAAGATGTTAAATGATTTTCGTGTTTCTAGTTTGCATATGCGTGTAGAGGTGTTTAATTTAGAGAAACAATTTTTGCAGTTGAAGGAAGAAATAGAAAAACATAAAACCAAAATACCAAATAATACTAAGTTTAGATTTTTTGATACAGAAGCGTTGGAAAAGTTGTTTTATGAACAAACACATGAAATTCCAGTGCCAGCAGTCAATGAGATGACAGGTAAAGATATTTTGATAAAAAGACCAGCAGATAAAAGAAGAATCTATTTTGCCTGTGAAAAGTTGGATATAGAATTAGTTTTTTTTAGATGTACAACAAATGAAGATGTGTATAAAAAATTAACAGCCTTTCGTGATTTGTATAGTTTTACTGAAAAAAATTATAGACTGAAAATAATTTCACTTAATGCCTTGCAAAAAGCATATGATGATTTGATGACTGTAGTACCTGAAGATATAAAATATAATTTGTCTAATAGGAAACAGTTGGAACATGTTTTGAATCTGTACAAAAATAACAAAGTGTCAGATGAATTGATTCCTGATCAGCCTGAAAAAGCACCGATTGATAATAAAGATTCAGATATAATAACAGACCAAAAAGAAATACAATATATATCAGATATATGTAATAAATTGTGGGCAGATATAGGCGATCAAGGAAATAGTTGTTTTAGACCTGATATTGCCCGTGCTTGGTCTTGTTTAACGTATTGTTTTAATGAAAAAATTACATCAAATAATGA
Organism: Candidatus Enterousia sp.; assembly: GCA_045657405.1. Taxonomy (GTDB): domain Bacteria; phylum Pseudomonadota; class Alphaproteobacteria; order Rs-D84; family Rs-D84; genus Enterousia. Next base: position 18,357 of record JAZOTB010000023.1, on the reverse strand, counting down.
TGGTTTTTATCAAGATTTTTATCAAATTGTTTTGTCTAATTCTTTCTCTGTAACAAAATTTGAAAAAGCATTTGGTAATTTGAAGAATTGTTTCGGGGCAGAACTTGATAGAATATTACGATATAGCGGAAATCTTCAGAAAATAGAAAGTTTTTTAGATAAATATAGATATGCTATAAATCAAAATTCTGATAAAAAAGGGACAAAAATTTGTTCTTTTTATAAATTTCTTAATGACCCTATTTCTGCTCGTTATAGAATGGGGGTTTCTAGAAGCCAGATTGAAGCGTGCCAAAGATGCAAAGGACAAAGATAAAATGCACTTTAATATATTGACAATCTTTCCAGATATGTTTCCAGGCACCCTGTCGGGCGGCGTGGTTGGTCGTGCATTGGAAAAAAAGATTTGGTCGTACGATGTTATAAATATTCGCGACTTTGCGATAAATAACTATGGTAGTGTTGATGATACGCAATTTGGCGGTGGTGCGGGTATGGTTATGCGCCCAGATGTACTGGGGGATGCGTTAGATTCTGTAAAAAAACGTGGCAAAATCATATACTTTTCCCCACGCGGCAAGACATTAAATCAGAAATTGGTGCGTGAATTTGTGTCTGACCAAGATGCGACTTATACTCTGTTATGTGGCAGATACGAAGGTATTGATGAACGTGTTATTGAACAATACGATATAATGGAATTATCTATTGGTGATTATATACTGTCTGGGGGTGAAATCGCAGCGCAAGTTTTTGTTGACAGTTGCGTTCGTCTGTTAGATAATGTGGTTCACGGTGGTGATGACACTACCCAAAATGAAAGTTTTGAAATCGGCGGGCTTGAATGGCCATTATATACCCGTCCGTCAGTATGGCGTGGACAAAGTGTCCCAGAAGTCCTGCTGTCCGGTCACCATGGCAATATCGAACGGTGGCGGAAACAACAATCGGACGAAATAACCAAAGAACGTCGTCCGGACTTAATAAAGGAAAATGAAAAATGAGCATTATTAAAAAAATAGAAGCAGCCCAAGTTGCAAAATTAGCGGGCGATAAAAATATCCCAAACTTCAAAGCTGGGGATACATTGAAAGTTCACGTTAAAATTAAAGATGGTGACAAATTCCGTATTCAGATTTTTGAAGGCGTTGTTATCGCACGTGATGGCGGTATGGGTAATAATGCATCCTTTACAGTACGTCGTGAATCATACGGCGTAGGCGTAGAACGTAAGTTCCCATTGTACAGCCCTGCAATTGAAAAAATTGAAAAGGTTCGTATCGGTAAAGTACGCCGTGCAAAGTTGTTCTTTTTGCGTGGTTTGTCTGGCAAAAAAGCACGTATTGTGGAAGATTTGGCAGCAACATCTGCAGAAAAATCAGCAAAATAATATGTTTTATTTATATAAAACGAAAATCCCACTTTGGTGGGATTTTTTATTCTTCTATGTGTTTGACATTGTTTGTCTGTGATTGTATCATATGAGTATGAAAAAAATATTACTGACATTATTGTTATCTGTCTTGCCTGTTGTGGCAAATGCATATGTTGATAAATCAAATGCGGTCGTGCGTATTTTGAACAAGGATGCAGGTAAAGTTATTGAAAAAACAATACCTGTTAATGAAAATATTAATTTTGAAAAATTAAATATAAAAGTTCGTAGTTGTAAACAATCTGATCCGTTTGATGCACTGGATTATTTTTCTTTCCTAGAAATATCTGATGCAAAAGATGGGCTTGTTTTTAGTGGTTGGATGACACGAAATGAACCAGGTGCAAATCCGTTGCAACATCCAGATTATGACGTTTGGTTGGTGAAATGTGAATAAATATGGGGGATTCTATGAATTTTATAAAAAAATACTTCAAAATTTTTATTGGTGTCGGTGTTTTGATTTTAGTGTTGGTTACTTTCTTTTTTGCAAAACGCAGTAATGTATTAGAAACAGGTACGTTAAAAGATTGGCGCGCTGCATCTATCGAAAGTCGTATGGCTGCTGCGCAAATCTTGACAGGTGCAGATGAACATGTTGATTTATTGGTTGCGTGTATCGGTAAAATGTCACAATTACCAGATTCAAATGAAATGGCTGTCAGAGATGCGGCTTCGTTATGTCAAACAGGTATAAAGTTAAAAGAAAATTTGTAATATGCGTTATGCATTAATCTTGCTAATGTTCTTGGCGGGCTGTCGGTCAGATGTGTTTCTTTCTGGTGGACAGCAGTTTTTAGGCGCAGAATATATAAATTCTCCACTTGGCGAAGGTTTTATGTTAGATACAGATCCGCTGATACGCTTTGATGCGTTTGATTGTACTACATTTGTTGAAACTGTTTTAGCAAATGGAGATATAAAAAAACTAAATAAAATCAGATATAAAAATGGACAAATTGATTTTATAAATCGTAATCATTTTATTGAAATGGATTGGTTGAAAAATAATAGCGATATTGTTGAAAATGTCAGTAATTCGTTCCCAGATTATAAAACCAGAACTGTTATCATAGACAAACAAAACTGGTTCAAAAAAATACACAATATTGATGTTGATATAGCTGCTGAGACAACAAATATAGACTATATACCCTATGCAAATGTTGGGGATATAAAAATAAATAAAATGTATATAGTGTTGTTTATTACTGACAATCCAAAAATTCGTGATAATATTGGTACAGATTTAGCTGTTGTGCATATGGGATTATTGTTACCAAATGGTGTTTTGCGACATGCGTCCAGTGTGCACAAAAAAGTAATAGATGTTGATTTTTATGAATATATAAGTCAGCAACAAAAAAATAAAAATAATATTGGAATAACATTGGTGGCAATAAAATGAATGACGAAAAATTAATGCGTTTAGATATGGGGACTTTGGATAGCGAAATTCACAGTGAACGCCCTGTTTTATGTTTAGGTATAGAATCTTCGTGTGATGAAACATCTGCTGCGATTGTTGATTCTGATAGAAATGTATTGTCGCATATTATATATTCACAGATTCCAGAACATCAAAAATATGGTGGTGTTGTACCAGAATTGGCGGCGCGTGCGCATATACTTGCAATTGACGAAGTTATAAAACAGACTATGGAAAAAGCAGGAAAAACTATTGATGACATAGATGTCGTTGCAGCAACTGCAGGCCCAGGACTGATTGGCGGTGTGTTGGTTGGGTGGTTGGCTGCCACAGGTATTGCGCAATCAACAAATAAACCATTGGTTGCAGTTAATCATCTAGAAGGACATGCGTTGGTTCCGCGTTTGTGCGCAACACTTGCAGATGGCACTGTTGCATCAAATGGTGTTGACTTTCCTTATTTATTAATGTTGGCATCAGGTGGGCATTGTCAAATACTGTTGGTTCGTGGTGTTGGACAATATGAACTGATTGGTCAGACATTGGATGACAGTGCTGGCGAAGCGTATGATAAAGTTGCAAAAATGTTAGGACTTGGGTATCCGGGCGGACCAATTGTTGACAAGTGTGCGCAAAAAGGAAATCCGTGTGCATTTGATTTTCCACGCCCGCTGTGTGACAAGCCTGGTTGTGATTTTTCTTTTAGTGGAATCAAAACTGCTGCACGAACTTTTTTGGAGCGTGCAGAACAGCCACTGTCAGATGATTATATAACTGACTTTTGTGCATCTTTCCAAGCGTCAGTTGTTGATTGTATTGAAAATAGACTTGCTAATGCGATGAAAGACGAACGTGTAAAATTGGCAACACCAAAAACATTAGTTGTTGCGGGTGGTGTTGCGAAAAATTCTGCGATACGTTCTGCAATTGAATTGCTGGCAAAAAAATATAATATGACATTTGCGGCACCGCCTATGAATTTATGTACAGATAATGGTGCGATGATTGCGTGGGCAGGATTGGAAAATTGGCGTGTTGGTAATATTGTCAAAGAACCTATTGCACCACGTCCACGCTGGCCATTAACGGAGCTGAAAAATGAATAAAAACAAAGAACGCGATTTTGAAAATGCGACACGGTCTTTGATAAAGCAAATCGATTCTATGAATTTAGAAAGGACCGAACGCTTGCAGGTTAAAAATTTTATTTTGCTGTTCCGCGACAGTTTTAAACAAGAATCTGTTAAACACGCAACATTTTCACCTGTACTGGGAACTGGTTACAAACAGTTTTTATGTGACTCTTGTGGCTTTTGCAAGGCATCCAGCGTCAGTTTTGTGTCTTTTATGAACAAACCAGAACACTGGCAACTGCGATACATAGATGAAAATTGGACCTATGGACCACATTATTATATTATTCATGTACCAACTGGGCGTACACTAGATTTAACTTTTGACCAATATCAATTTGAAACATCAAAAATACCATATAATATGGGACGACCTGCATTGATTACGCATGATGCACGTGATGCCGCAGTACGTTTTACGCACGCACTGGGGATGGATGTGATGAAAATTTTGAACAACCAACTACCAAAGAGCAACTAACAAAACCTGTAGCATACGCTTAATACGGCCCACTAACAGAATTGCAGATTGAACCAAAATATATTTTATGATACAATTTTTAACGACATGGAAGACTATAAAAAGAGTTATGATTTAGCAACACAAAAACTGTTAAAACAGGCATCTGTTATAGATTCTTTTTCATTACAGATGTTTGATGCACAGTACACTTTGCATGACATTACATACGCCTTGCGTACGCTGTATGCAGACAATAAATTTAGAAACCGTTTTGTTGGCACACAACAATTTCAAGGCTTTACACCTTGGGCAAAGGGCTTTTGTGCTTTATCCAGCATATGTATTTATGAATTGTACGGTGGAGCATCTGTTTGGGAACCTTCTGCGATAAAACTAGGAACATGGGAACATGCACCCGTGGTCTTTTTACGCAATAAATTCTCTGACGAAGCATTTGATCCAACAGGCGACCAATTCGCACCACTGGATGTCCCTTACAATTTAGGCACACCTATAAACCGTTCCATAAAAGATATGCGAACACCAAATAAAACAGAGTTTATAAGACTTGTAAAAAAACATTTAGACAGACAATCTTAATATGATGCAAAAACCAGAACCTTTTGTAAAAGACGATATGATTTTCAGTGTATCAGACGCATCTGCACTGTTGAAAAACGTTGTTGAAACAGCATTTCCACGTATTAAAATTCGTGGTGAATTGTCACAAATCACACGCGCAACATCTGGCCATATTTATATGACAATCAAAGATTCTGGGGCCGCGATATCTGTAATTGTTTGGCGTGGCACACCGTTGAATTTCAAACTAGAAGATGGACTGGAAGTTATTATTACAGGTCGGTTTACGACGTACCCTGCCCGCAGCAATTATCAGATTATTGCCAATGAAATTGAAATGGCTGGTGTTGGTGCAATCCTTAAAATGCTAGAAGAGCGTAAACAAAAACTGGCAGCTGAGGGTTTGTTTGATGAATCGCGTAAAAAACCATTACCAAAATTACCACAAACAATCGGTGTTGTAACCAGTTCAACAGGTGCCGCGTTTCAAGATATTCAAAATAGACTGCGCGAACGTTTTCCTGTGCATGTTTTATTGTACCCTGCAACTGTTCAGGGGGCGACTGCTGCAGCCGAAGTTGCGGCTGGTATTGAATACTTTAATCGTATGCAAAATGTTGATGTGATTATCGTTGCGCGTGGTGGTGGTTCGTTGGAAGATTTGCTGCCCTTTTCTGAAGAAATTGTCGTGCGCGCTGCTGCTGCCAGTAAAATACCATTGATATCGGGGGTTGGACATGAACCTGATTGGATGTTGATTGATTTTGCAGCGGACTATCGTGCGCCAACACCAACAGGTGCAGCAGAAGCAGTTGTGCCAACAAAAATATCACTGATTCAAGAACTAGATAATATGTGGGTACGTATTTCTGGTAATTTTACAACAAGATTAATAAATGCAAAACAGCGCATTGAATCTGTTAATATAAAAAGCCCAAAACAACTGGTTATGGAACATATGCAACGATTGGATGACTTGGGACGTACATTAAACCTGATTATCAATACTAAGATTGTATCTGCGCAACAAAAAATGGATACTGTATCTGGTTTTTCAAATATATTACAAAACCGTATGCAGACATTAAATCAGTCCCTTCAACATATGGGACAAATGTTGAATTCGCTTAGTTACAAAAGCGTTTTATCGCGCGGATATGCAATTGTTCGTGATGCAGACAATAATATTATTAGCAGTGTTGATGGCGGTACACCAAAATCAATTGAGTTTACAGATGGATTGTTAAAATTATGACAAATAAAGTTAATTACGCTGCAAAATTTATAGCAATATTAAACCGAAAAGACATATTAATTAATGCAGATATTTCAGCAGGATTGTATGAAAGTTATAATGTTGTTACTGGCAACGGGGTTAAATTATTATCTTTAAAGAAACGTGTAAAAACACTTCAGAATACACCTACCAAAGAAATTATTATTACATGCGAAATAGATAGATTTGCATGTGGTTTATCGTATGACGAAAACGATAAAACACCAAACAATACAGCATACCTAGTGTACCGATTGCTGGTACAAAAATATCAAAAACAACAAAAATCTCTTGCTGGTACGCAGAAGATAAAGGGTTAATCATGACACAAAAACGATTGGATAAATTTACCACAGCACATCTAAAACAGACATTTTTTAATCATTGCGTACGTGTTGAATTTGCATACAAAGAGAACAATAATTATTCTGTTGTAACGGTGCTGATTGCAAAAAAGAATCAAAACCAAGAATTGTTTCGTGTGCAAAAAACATATAAAAGAACTCGCTTTTTCCCCGAACTAAATGAACACAGGTACACAGTTACAAAATACGGCAAAGTTATCGCAGATGTAACATTAAAAGATACAGATGCAGAATATTTAACAGGTTTTCCAGAACGTGAATTATATATGCTGTTGAACCGCAAACGTATACGCCAACAAGAAGCAGCAGAATGTCTTGGCAATGCATTTATCAAGGCGTTACGCGACAATCAGCGTTTAAGAACCAAATAGGATTTATAAATGAATATTGATTTTTTATTGAGAATAGTTGAATCAATTGCAAAAGGCAACTTTGTAACCATAACAACCGATGAACGCAGTGAACATTTCTATGAAATGGTTGTAACACATTCAAATGGCAAAGAGATGCTTAACTTTCAGGCATGGCTTGATCCATTTGCAAAATCGCATCAGGACAATAAATATATATCTATGTCAATCAAGTATTTTGGACACCCTGTTGCATATACATGCTGGCGTACGGACACAGAACCAACAGCAGAACAAACTAAAATTTTTAAAATCAGACAACTGCTTACTGACAGATTAAAAATACAACAAATGTATGAATCTTTATATAAAAAAGCAGTGTTTTTAGAAATGCAAAAAATAAAACAACTAAAAAGGTAGGTTATGACACTTGGTGATATGCCTTTGAATCCAATAATAGGCAAAGAGTTAAAACAGATACTAAAACGAGATGATGTAAATATAGAGTTAGACTCTTGTAATAAGACTGATTATATCATTGAGATAGTTTTGTATTTAGTGAAACATAATAACGATACATTTTTTTCTGTGTCCAAGTCTTGGACTATACACCCTGTTACACATAAAAAAATCTTTACTTGTAGCATTACTTCATTTGGTCATGCGATTGCAAGTGTTTGTTGGTATGAAAACGAAAAACTAAATCCAGAACGCGGTGCTGCATGTAAAATATTTCAGTTGGTGCAAAACAAATTTAAAGAACAACAGATCTTAAAGAATTTGTCCGAGAAAGAAAGATTTATACTAAATCAATTGAAACAAATTAACGAAAAGAAAAAATAAATATTATTCAGGGGGATGAATTATGGGTAAATGTTTATCTAAAACAGATATGCAAGAATTTGAACAAATGTTAAATACACCAACTAATTATGTAGTACATAAGTTTGCTTTCCTTAAAAAAGGAACTGAAAAATATTCATTGTACAATAACCAAGGACAAGAATTATTTGTACTTACCAAGACTGATGTGTTACCTGAAATCGTGAAAAAGCAAGGGATGCGTGAACGCTCGTGTAAAATAGAAAGAAATGGCAAGACTGTTGCATGTGCTGCATGGCAAAATGACGGTGCTTTTGCTGTTTGTAATAAACCAGCCGCAAAGGGCTTGTGTGAAATTTATGCAGCATTACGAAAATTATATTCTTGGCAGACATTAACACGCGATTTATTTGAAAGACCAACTTGTGAATTACATTATATCCCACAGAAGGTAAGTATATTTGGAAAGTTGAAACAGAATTGGGTTAGAACAAGATAATTCTTGACAGTTATAAAATACGTGTTTTAATTACAGAAAAGGTTTAACTATGGAATGTAAACAAATAACACCGTATATATTAAAAGATTTAGAGCGTGTGTTGCAAACGCCTGGCATTAAAATAGAAAAAAAAGAGGGAAATATCAATTTTTTTGATGTGGAATACACTGTTGTTGATGATATGGGACAAGAACTGTTGTATTTTAAAAGACAATATCATGTTCGTCACGTGCCAATATATGCCCCAGATGAGGCTGAGTTTGAATTTTGGTACAATATAAAATTTAAAGGGAACGAAATAGTCAACGATGTAGTATATGCAAAAGATAAAGAACAATTTAGTCACTCTAGATTGCATCTTTATAATAAAATTTTTAGTTCGTTGAATGAAAAATATATAAAAGCTGAAAAAAATGCTTGTGCCCAAGATAAAATAAAGTTGTTTGATAAAATAAAACAAATGTTCAAATGTAAAGTAAAATAAAAAAACCCGCCCGTTTGGGCGTTTTTTTAATTCTTTATTAATGTTTTTGCCATTGTAATTGATTCTGGGGTTATTTCTGCACCGCTGATTATACGTGCAACCTCGTTCACGCGTTCGTCATCTGATATCTTGCATACACTTGTAATTGTTTTGCCGTCTGTAACTGATTTTGAAATTTTGAAATGTTGATCTGCGTACCCTGCAACCTGGGCAGAATGCGTAATAACCAATGCTTGATTTGCAGATGCCAGACGGTTCAGACGACTGCCAACTGCGGATGCGGTGGCACCACTGATACCCGTGTCAACTTCGTCAAACACAAACGTATGTGTATCGTTTGCGCCTGCCAGCACAACGCGCATCGCCAGCATTAAACGCGCCAATTCACCCCCAGATGCCGCACGATGTAACGGTGCAAATGGTGAGCCTGGATTGGTCTTTATCATAAATGTAATGTCATCTGTTCCATGCAATGATGGTTGTGTATCTGTAAATTCTAATACAAAGTCTGCAGAACCTAGTTTTAATTCTGGTAATTCTGCCAATAATTGTGTGCGCAACATATCTGATGCCATATGGCGCGCATCGCTTAATAACTTTGCGGCGTTACTAAATTCATTATAATATGTTTTAACCAGTGATTGCAGTTTGTGTAATTCTGCATCAGAATTATCAATTGTTTCCAATTGGGCGGACATTTGTTCTAATTTTGCAGGTAATTCATCGGCAGATACACGATGCTTGCGCGCAGCAGCACGAATTGCAAATAAACGCTCTTCTATGCTGTCCAGGTCGTCAATGTCTGTATTTTCTGGTTCCAGATTTTGTGTGATTTGCGCAATAGATTCTGCAATGTCATACAGTTTATCAATCTGTGTTTGATATGGGTTTTCATCGCCCTTGATTCTTTCAAGTATATGCGCCACAGAAAAAATTTGGGATTCTAATGAATTGCCATGTGGATTTAGCGCGCTGATTGCATCGCCCAGTATCGCAGTATTTTTTTCTGCGTTCATCATTATAGCACGCTTGCTGGACAATTCTTCTTCTTCGCCAAATTGCGGATTCAAATTGCGCAATTCAGATACATTGTGTTCCAAAAAATCACGTTCAGACGCGCTGCGCTCCAGCATTTCTTGCAGTTCGTTTAAACGATTTCTTGCATCGTTATATTGTTTATATGTGGTTTTAACATTTGTTAATAATGCGTTGAAATTATTTATGTTATTTTGTGCAAATAAATCAAGTGTTGTACGATGCGTTGCTTGATTTAATAATGTATGATTTGCGAATTGACCGTGTATTTCAATTAAAGTATCACCCACCTGCTTTAATGTTTTTACAGATACTGGGATATCGTTTATCCATGCGCGACTTTTTCCATCTGTCGCCAACGTTCTGCGCAATATCAAACCATCAGAATATTCAATATCAAATTCATCTAAAACTGATTTTGCGCTGTCTGGTACACAATCAAATGATGCAGACACAGATGCGCTGTCACATCCATGTCTGATTAAACCGGTGTCAGAACGTGCCCCCAGCGCCAAGGACAGTGCATCCAGCAAAATACTTTTTCCGGCACCCGTTTCGCCTGTTAATATATTAAGCCCTGCCCCGAATTCAAGATTCAGTTTTTCAATTAATACTATGTTAGAAATATTTATGTTTATAAGCATGTGTGGATTATACCTGTTTTTAGACTATTTTTTCCAGCGAAAAATCATGTGTCCATAATATGTATGCATTGATTTTATATTCTGGGTATATTGCACGTAACAGTGTTACGTATTCGCGAATTTGCGATATGTATGTTGTGTAAAACTTGTCATGAATAATGTCTGTTTTATAATCAATAATTTCAATAGTTTTTGTAGTATTATCAATACACAGTCTATCAATTCTACGACTGATAAATATGTTCTTAATTTTACCTGCAATTGGCACCTCTGTTCGTGCACTTTTATTAAAAAAGCGAATTAAACTAGGGTTTGCTTTGATTCGCGAGACAAGTTTGATGTCACCCTGTTCGGTATCGTTATCAATAACAACGTGTTGTAACAGTTTGTGGATTTTGGTTCCGTTATCTGTTGCAAATTTTGTTTGTTGTTGTGTGTTTAAAAGATTATTTAACGTCATCATTAGTAATCCTGATGTATTCTGTACATGCATCGTTTGCCAGTACGCGCCATAATTGCGTATGCCATGCATTTGTTGGTGGGTTCTTGTCGGAAGTGTAGCCGTATATATATAATTCGTCTTTGGCGCGCGTCATTGCAACATACAGCAGACGATAATATTCCGCCATTTGTAAACTTGATTGTTGTGCAGTTGCATTTTGGTGCGCTGTACTGCCCTCGCCACGCGGAACCCACAACCACACAGGCATATCGCCAGAAGATATAGTAATAATCTTGTCTGTTTTAGGTGTGTGAATAGTATCTATTAAAAATATAACAGGTGCTTCTAGTCCCTTGCTGCCATGTACTGTTACAATACGTACGCCACTAGTAGCATCCATATCTCGTGTAACTTCGCTGCCACCTGTAATAAACCATTTTATAAAATGATACAGTGTTCCTGGTTGTGTGCGTTCATAAGACAAGCAGATTGTCATAAATTCTTCTATTGGATCTATAATCTGGGTTCCTAATGCGGATATAAATTTTTGTCTGATGTTATTGTTGTTCAATATATACGAAAAGAACGAATAAGGCGCCATGTATTCGGCCTTGGTTTTTATGTCAGACAAATATGAATAAATGTCGGGATGTGTGTTTTTTATAATGTCAAAAACAGTGACTAAAACCGCATTTTTATCATCACGAACACGCGTTAAATTTATGTTGTTTTTTGTTTTACATAATTCAAAAATATCATGTTCTTTCAATCTAAAAAACGGACTTTTTAACACACAACATAAACTATAGTCATCTGATGAATTCAAACACCATCTGACCATATTTAACAAATCGCGTATCATTGGAAAATCAGGCAGTATAATTCTATCACTGCCGGCAACAGATATGTTTTGCCTTTTTAATTCGGACACCAGCGGCGCAACAAACTGATTTCTTTGTTGAACCAAAACCATTATATCGCTTGCTGTGTATTTGCCAGCACTTATAATAGATTTTATCTTATTTGCGATTTGTTTTATATATTCGTTTTTATCTGTATCTAATTCTTTTTTTGATATCAGTTTATGCAGTTCAACCATACCTTTATCGTTTATACGAAAACATTTATGTGGGTTGTTATTAAAGCCACTGATGCTGATAATGTTTTTGTCTGAAAAGAATTTATCAACAGCGTATAGTATTGGTGCAGTTGATCTAAAACTTTGCACCAAAGGAATTTCACGAATTGTTCGCAGGTTGTTTTTTATTTGCGTAGATATTGTTTCGCGACTGGTTGCAAACGCAACGGGATCAGCCCCTTGAAAACCGTATATAGACTGTTTTGTATCACCGACCACAAACATTGAATGTGGATTTTGTGCGGTATCACCATCAGAGAAAAAGTCCCCTGATAACGAGCGCAATATATCCCATTGTAACGGAGACGTATCTTGCGCTTCGTCAACCAATATGTGCGATAAAGATAAATCAAGTTGCGACAACACCCAGCCCATTGATTCTGTATCCGAGAATAATTTTCGTGTATATAAAATTAAATCTTCAAAATCTAATAAATTTTTGGTGCGTTTTGCCTTTTTGTACGCTTCTGCAAATGCAGCAGATAAATCAAACAATGCAATCGTATCATCAAAAATCATTTTATTTATATTATATTGATTTGTTTCGTAAACATCGTTTTGTTCAGACACCAAATAATCACGTTCAGAAGCAAATTTTTTGGGCTTGCCGTCATTGGTCAGGTATATTTTTTTGTATTCTTCAAAATCTATAGTTTTTTCAATGTATTGTTTTGTGATATGAATCAATTCATCCAATGTTTTTGCCGGTGTTTTTCTGCTTTTTTGTTCTTGCTCTGCATTCTGAATAATATTTTGCAGTTTTATTGAATTAAAGTTATAGATAACAGATTGTTCAACATTTAAATATTTTGCAGTCGTATCAACAAAGTAATTACGATACTTATCAACGTCATTAACCTGAAAGAACTGTTTATACTGTTCGCTTAGAATTCCTAATAAATCATCTACATACGTTTCCGATATACGTCCTACTAGATGAGCAAATGCAGAATATATTCTGTTGTCATTTGTTGGTGTATTAATCATTGATTGAAATGTGTCCTGTAGCAGTACACGTTGCGGTGCACCAGATATTAATGACCATGTCGGAGATATCCCAGCCTCTAATGGGAAACGATGTAGTATTTCTTCACAGAATCCATGTATGGTTTTTATTTTTAAGATATCTGGATTATCAATATATGTAAAAAATATTTCACGCGCATGCAAAATATCTGACGTTTTTATTTCTTTGTACTGTGCAATACCGTTTAACATATCGGCAAGTTCTTCGTCAGAAGCCATCACCCATTCACGCAATGCCTTTAATATACGATTTCTCATTTCGCCTGCGCCAGCCTTGGTGTATGTTAAACATAAAATACCGCTGGTTCCGCAATCTGGTGTACGAAATAATATGCGCAATAATCGCTGAACTAAAACGCTAGTTTTTCCAGTGCCCGCATTCGCTTGAACCCACACATTTTCTAGTGGATTTGCAGCCATGTCTTGTTCTGGTGAAAGTTTATGTTTTTTTGTCATTTCTGCTCTTGCTTTATTGTTTGAATTTTAGTATAAATCCAAATGAACTGCAAGATATATAAAATTCGTTTTGATTTAGGGAGAAAAGGATGGATTTAACACAAGTTTTACTGATTAGTGGTGGTGTTATTAGTGGATTATTGTTGATTACACTGGGCGTATTATTCTTTGTGTCCAGAAAAACACAAAAGACAATGCAGTCATTATTAATGATAATGCTTCAGCCGGAACGTGCAAAAATTGCTGATGCGTCACGTGTGCTAAGTACAATATTGGCAGATGAAATCAATAAAATAGAACAAAGTTTTCAAACTATGCGTGATACATTAAATGCACAGATTGAATCTGCAAAAGAATTAAAACATGCGTTAACCGAACAGAACGAACAGCTGATTACACTGGCAGATGACGCAACAAAAAAAATAGCAACAATGTCTGGTCGTTTGGACAATACTGTAACTGGACTGGGTGAAATTGTTGCATCACAGTCATGGACAGATGTTGAGAATTCAACTGATAGATTTAGTAATACTGTGAACGAATTGTTAAATAATATTAATGCAACAGCACAACAAACAACACAACAAACAGCACAAATTCAAACGCAGATTAATGATTGGCTGGAAAGCGGTAAAGCGTTGTCAGAAAATTTGCAAAATGAATTTAATTTTAATGCTGATCAAATGAAAAATCTGACTGTCGAGTCTGATGTTTTACAAAATAAATTAATTGAACTTGGTAAAACAACCGCAGATGGATTTAATAATATCAAAACAACTGCGGATGAATATGAAAACACGCTGAACAACAATAATAAACAGTTAGATGGTTATTTGGAAAGATTGGAAACTTTTGGAAAACAATCCAAGAAACAATTAACAAGCCAAATGAATACTTTGACAAATACTGCAAACGTTGTGGCAGGTCAGACTAGATTGGTTGAAACATCAATAGAAAAGCAATCTGCAAAATTGACCGATGTAGTAGAAGCATTAATATCATCAGCTTCGTCAACAGAAGGCGCTGTTCGTGGTATTTCAAATGAAATCGTAGGATTGACCAATAAATTTGATTCTGAAATCAAAGAATACGCTACGGGCGTTGTTGCGGAATTAAAGACTGTCTCTGGTGTTGCAAATACGACCTTGGAAAACACTAAAACTGCCGCTAATGCTTTCTCGGAATCTGTCAAAGCAATGGCTGCGGGCGTACGCGAAACACTGATAAAAATGAATACAGCGCATACGCAACTGTCAGCACAATCAGAAAATTTGATTAAAATGTCTAGCGACACAACCGCACAGCTAGAACCATTATCTGCCTTGATTGAAAAATATTATTCTGCCCTGCCAGATTTATCCCAAGGGTCATTGCAGGCAAGCGAAACATTAGAAAAGATTGTTGCAAGCCTGAATGATAAAATAGCATTAATGAAATCAACTGTTGCAGAATCAACTGATGCGGTATCTGAATCCGCAATAAAACTGGAAGATTTAGCCGGTCAATCACGTCAACAAATGATTGATTTAATGGCAGACTATGCCAAGGCCGTAGATACAATGCAAACATTAAACAAACAAATGATGGTTGCACGTGCGTCGGCACCAATGGATGCAATCAAAACCACACCAACAAAATCCTTTGGACACATTAGTTCTGCCGATTTTTTGGCACAAAGCGAACAAATGTTAGAACCATTGCATGAACAGGCCATGGATTTAACACGTGTTACAGGTGCAGAAATACCAGATGTTATATGGAGTAAATATCATTCAGGTGATAAAACCATCTTTTCAAAATGGTTGGCAAAAATATTGGCAGCAGCCGACAAGAAACAAATTCGTGACATGATAAAATCTGATACAGTATTTCGCCGTCAAGTAGCACAATTTGTGCATAGTTTTGATAAAATATTAGCAAATGCACAGCAAACAGATAATCCAGACACTGTATCTGCAGCGTTAATCAAGACGGATGTTGGACATGTGTATATTTCATTAAAAAATTATATCTAGAGCACGTATAACATTTTTCTTTACAAGGCGAATATTATAAAATAAAATCAAATCATAGAACAAAAAAAAGGAAGGACAAATGGCAAAACAAACAACAAAAAAGACTGCTGTGAAACCAGCAGCAAAAAAGACAGTCAAAACTGTTGAAAAGAAAGCAAATACACCATGTGGTTGCGCATGCCATGAACATAAACATTGTGGATGTTGCAAAGGTGCGTTTTGGAAAAAATTGATTTTATTTATTGCTGTATTTGCAATTGGTTTTGCGTCCGCCAAGATGACACATTGTAAAAAACACAAAATGATGCCACGTCCAGAATTTGATAACGGATGCTTGGTTGTAAAATGCCCAAAAATGGCAAAAATGATTCCTATGATGGATGCAGATAAAGACGGTTGTGTAACAAAGCAAGAATTTATGGCGTCTAAGAAACATCACAGACCAAACAAACGTCATCATAGACCAGAAATGCCAACACCAAGTGTTGAACAGAAATAAAAAAACCGCTCAAAACGAGCGGTTTTTATAATTGTTATCTTGTTCTTTCGTCCGCGATAATTTGTTTTATTTTGGTTAATTTGTTTATGTTTTTAATTTCTTTTACCAAAAATTCAGGACGAAAATCTAGTTCTTCAAGTTTATCAATTCTGTGCCATTTAAACAGATATTTTTCGCCTTCTATACCTACAAAGATGCCTTCTTTTTTGAACAAAGGTGAATTTTTTGGTAATTCTACCAAATAAGAAAAGCCTAATTCGTGGTATGTTTGTTGATTAAGTTGAAAGAAATTTTCAATAATTATTTTTAATTTTCTTTTGCACTTTTTAATTCCCAGTTCTTCTTCTAATTCTCTGGCTATGGCAGAATCTGTGCTTTCCAACATCTCTATTCTGCCACCTGGCAAAAGCCAGAAATTACGGTCTTTGATTTGATGGATTAAAACAAATTTTTTTGATTTGTCTAAGATAATAGCAGAAACGCGGAAGTTAAATTTATTGTTTCCATCTTGGTAAGAAATCATCGCACCGCTCCATATTATTAAATAGGTGAAGTTTTACTTTATTGTAATATATAAACAACCAAAGTAAATATAATTATTTAATGATTAAAGGAATATAACAGGTCTTCTGGTGTAGTAAAAAATCCTAAATTTTCAATAATTTCAGTCTGCATCACACTCCGCATTTAACAAGTTATATCCAGCTTGTACATGTTTATATTGTTTTCTGTTGCAGGGACATTTGGGTATAAATATCTGTTAATTTTGGGTGGTATAATATGGGCGATTGCCGTATATGCACGCTTAAATTTAAGTCCCATAATGGATTCAATGCAAAAAGCGACAAATGAAATATTTAAATTATCTTTGTTTTTGCAGATGTTTTATATGCTTTAACAAACTGTCATCATACAGATTATTAATTGGTTGCAGAATATAGTTTGGTTTTATGCCCGCCTGTAAAAAGTCAATTGGATCGCATGTATTTGTACGTCTGACATCAATATCATCTGGCATATTGGCACGGTTAGCAACCGTTTGCATATTGTTTTGTGGTGGCAAGAAATATGCAATACGGAAATTGTAATGTTTTTGCAAATCATTACGTTTAAACCAATCTATTAACTGCTTCGCATATCGTGGCTGAATAACGTCATAGACCAAATTTTCGCCTAAATGTTCTGTGATTTCAAATTCTGGTACACCATACATCCATTTCGGCTTTTCGGGTGTCCAAAATGCTTCGTTTACCCACAGACGCGTTGCTAGATTCATTGTATTAAACTTTTCTTCGGAAACAAAGAAATACGGTTTACCTTCGCTTTCGCCATTGCGCATCGGGCGTGTTGTTGCAGAACGCAGACTGTAAAACAACCCATTTGGGATTGTATTTTTAATAAAATATGTTTTACCGCTGCCTGACAGACCTGTACATAATAATAATGTATTTTTGTGCATTATGTTCCACCTTTTTTATTAAATAAAATCTGCTGAAAACAGCAGATTTTATAATTGTTTTAACCAACATCTTAACTTCAAAGCACCTTTTATCGCCGCCAATTGTTTCTGACGATTGCTATATTGCGGTGACATTATATAAGCTGTAGATCTTGGTTGAAAATACCATGTATCAGGATATTTCATGTGTATTCCCTTTAATCTTCTAAGAAACTGCGAAGTTTGCGTGCACGTGTTGGGTGCTTTAACTTATTCAGCGCCTTTTGTTCAATCTGACGGATACGTTCACGTGTAACACCAATGTATTCACCAACTTCTTCCAGTGTGCTGGTTTTGTTAGTGCTCATACCAAAGCGTTGACGTAAAACAGTTTCTTCTTTTGGATCTAATTCAGACAGAATCTGTGTCACAATTTTACGCAAATTCTTTTGTGCCGCAGATGTAAACGGATTTTTTGCTGTTTCGTCTGCGATAATTTCAATACGTGAACTGTCATCTTCGGTGCCAACTGGCGCTTCTAATGAAATTGGTTTCAAGTTCACCTTCATCGCCTTGTGAATCTTGTCAACTGGCAGATATATAATCTTGGACAATTCTTCGGCAGTTGGCTGACGCCCGTATTTATGCATAAATTGACGTGTTGCACGTTGAATCTTGTGAATATTGTCAATCATATGCACAGGGATACGAATTGTACGCGCTTGATCTGCGATACTGCGTGAAATACCCTGTTGAATCCAGTTTGTTGCATAAGTAGAGAATTTATTACCCAAACGATAATCAAACTTATCAACAGCCTTCATCA
>JAZOTB010000022.1:0-5237 GCA_045657405.1 Candidatus Enterousia sp. | reverse complement strand
CCTATGGACCAAAAATTTCGGTCACAGATTAGCAATCTGCTGCATTACCACTCTGCCAACGCTCCATGCGTGAGTTATTATATAGAAACATATTTTTAATTGCAAGCAAGAAAATGTAAAAATGTAAATATCGTTGACTTTCTGTTGTATTTTATAGTATAATATAACCTAAGATGACAATCAGATTTATTAATTTTTACTGTTGTTGTTAAAACACAATTTTTCTGCAAACTGTTTTGTTTGCAATACACGAATATTTCCAATACAATCCAAATATAAACATAAAAAGGAACGCATAATGACAATAAAAGTATATAACGTAATGACACGCCAAAAAGAAGAATTCAAACCACTGATCCCAGGGCAGGTTAAAATGTATGCGTGCGGAATTACTGTTTCTGCGGATGCTCATATTGGTCATGCGTATCAGTCTGTTACTTTTGACGTTATTACACGTTATTTGCGTTATTTGGGTTATGATGTTAAGTATGTTCGTAATTATACAGACGTAGATGATAAAATTATTGCAAACGCAAACGCAATTGGCGCAGATCCGATTGAATTTGCTGAAAAAAACATTAAAAAAATTGACGATGAAATGGCTTGTTTGGGTAATGAAACACCAACTGTCATGGCGCGTGCAACACATTGCATAGACGATATCATCGCATTTGTTCAAAAATTAATTGAATCAGGTCATGCGTACGCATCTGAATTTGGTGATGTTTATTTTAAGTTGGATAGTTTCAAAGAATATGGCAAGTTGTCTCATATACAAACAGATAAAAATGAAACGGGTGTTCGTAAAAGTGTTGAACCTGGAAAACTAAATGATGGCGACTTTGCGTTGTGGAAGTCTGCAAAACCAGGTGAAATTAGTTGGGATTCACCTTGGGGCAAAGGGCGGCCAGGTTGGCATATTGAATGCAGTGCCATGAACTTAAAGTATCTTGGCGAACAAATAGATATTCATGGTGGTGGGCGTGACTTGGTATTTCCACATCATGAAAACGAAATTGCCCAGACAGAAAGTTTGACTGGAAAAACATTTGCAAACTATTGGATACACTGTGGTTTGGTTAAAGTTAATGGCCAGAAAATGAGTAAATCATTGGGTAATGGAATATTATTACAGGATGTTTTAGCGCAATATAATCCAGATGTTATTCGTTTTGGACTGTTAAGAAATACATATTCAACAGATATAGATATTACAGATAACCTTTTTCCAGAGGCTAAAAAGCATGTTTATAAAATGTATTCTGTTATGAACGACGTTCAATCACGCACTTTTGATGTTGCAGACAATAACAAGACTGCAGAAATGATAGAACAAATTACAACAGAATTTGAAACTGCCATGAACGATAACTTTAATACATCTGGTGTAATGGCGTCATTGTTTACTTGGTTTAATTTTATTGGTGCAGAACTTGCCAAGAAATCAACTGAATATGATTTACAGCAAATTGTTAATAAAATTAAAGACTTGATGTCTGTGCTGAATATTTTGCAACAAAATATTACAACATATATTGATACGACAAAACAAGAAGTCTTGAAAAAATACAATGTTACCGAATCTGATATCTTGGATGCAATATCTGCACGTGCAAACGCCAAAGCCTCCAAAGATTGGGCAACTGCAGATTCTATCAGAAACGGGTTAGCAGAAAAGGGAATATTGCTAAAAGATGGTGCAAATGGCACTACATGGGATGTAGTATTATAAGAAATATGTACAAAAAAATATAAAGTACTTGATTTTTTTATAAAAACAACTACATATGTGTTGGTTGGATGTGATAGCACAAAGGATAGAGTATGCCCAGTAAGTTAGAAGTTTTGTTGAATTTATTTCCAGAATATGCATCAGAAATGTTTGTACTGGTTTGTACATATGATGCAGCGTCTAAGGCTAAAACGATTGGCAATACAATGGATTTAGTCAAGTATGTTTTGGGTTTTGCTGTGTTTCATGATTTGACAATATATGCAGAACGTTGTCCTGATTTAATGCTAGATAAAAATGTAAAATATTTATATCAGCAAGAATTCTTGTGTGATGATTATGATATCAGGATTAAACTGGGGGCATACGATGGTGTAAAACTATTGAATACATATGATTGTCCACTTCGTTTTGTGCCAACAGGCAGTATTGTGCCAAAAAGGTATATATTGGCCCAAAAATTATCAGATTTTGAATATTGGGCGCATCAGCAAGAACGTGTGTTGCAACCTGATATAAGGCGGCATTTTGTACACAATATTGCGATGGGTGATATGTTGCCACCAGAAAAACAGATAAAACCAAAGGTTTTTCATGGTAATTACGGTTGCCATATGGATCCAATATCTGACAGTGCTATGCACAGAATTGCAACAAAACTAGCGACATGCAAAAAAGTTAAAGCGCCCGATGATTTGTTGTTAAAAATGATGTATGAAGTAGGTCGTATAACTTCAAAATAAAAAACTGTTGAAATTGGGGGAATATTAGTGTATATTGCCCCGTGTAATTATAAAGGGAAATTTCATGAACTATCCATATATGCCAAAATCTACTGCCTTGTGGTTAATTGAAAACACAGCACTAACATTTGAACAAATTGCAGAATTCTGCGGCTTGCATGAACTAGAGGTTAAAAATATTGCTGATGCTGAAACATATAAAATTCAGCCATTAAACCCAATATTAAGTGGTCAATTAACACGTGAAGACATTGAAAAATGCGAAGCAGATACATCGGCACGCTTGACATTGCGTGAAGAAATTGTCAAAGCACAGCAAACTCAAAACAAAAAAGGCGTTGGATATACACCGAAATTACATCGCCAAAATCGCCTAGGTGGTATTTTATGGATTGTTAAAAACTATCCTGAATTAACAGATGGTCAGATTGCACGTTTAATGCGCAGCACAAATCCAACTGTTGCATCGGTTCGTAACAAAACACATAAATCGTATTCAATTATTCAAATCCAAAGCCCAATTGTATTAGGGTTGGTTTCAGAATCTGCTATCCATGATGCAGTAGCCAAGGCACAGCGTCAGGCCGAAAATAAAAAGAAAAAATAAACTTTATCGTAAACATTGAAAACTTCAAAAGGTTGATAATGGTTAAAAAACTGGACGAAGCGACAAAACTCTTGATAGAGTCTTTGCCAGAAAACTTGCAAAACTTGGCTGCTAATGCGATGGATATTGGCTATATGTCACGCATGGATTTTACAGCAGCAACCGAAGCAGACGAAGTTCCTGAAGAAGAGCAAGACGAAGTTCTAGATTTTTTTCAACAAGATTTAGGTATTGAAATCTTGGAAACGGATAGTTATCCCCAAGATATTGGTCGTTATTACGAAATGGATGACGAAGAACCTCGTGATAAAACTCGTAACTTGTTAAATGCTGATGCAGAACAAGTTGATGTCAACGACGATGATTATGATCACTATGCTAAACAATTGGAACGCAGTCAGACAGGTTCATTGGTTTTGGGTGTTCAAGATTCTGTTCAGTCTTATTTGAAACAAATTGGTACAGTGCAATTATTAACTGCTGCAGGCGAAGTAGCGATTGCACAGCGTATAGAAGCTGCATCACGTTTAATGGTATATGGTCTGTGCGAAAGCCCAATGACAATTCAGGCCATGTTGGATTGGTACCAGCAGTTATTAAATGAAGATATTCGTTTGCGCTATATCATAAACCTAGAAGTTATGTATTCCAGCGATTCCGAACAAAAATCATTAGCCGCATTGTCCGAAGCTCTGAAAAACAAGGGTGTTGAACACGTTGATGATTTGGATGATGATGATTTAGATGATTTAGAAATTGGTACCGAAGATGAAGAAGAAGACGAAGAAGATGACGAAGATGGTATCAAAAAAGAAGATACTCCACGCAGCACATCTGGCGTTCCAATTCCTGTTATGGAAGAATCTTTGATGCCGATGGTTTTAGATTTATTTGCTAAAATTAAAAAGATATTCAACAGTATGCAGAAATTACAGGCAAAACGCTTGGAAAATCTGTTTACATCTGATACGCCTGATATGGCGCTGGAAAAGAAATACACAAAATTGCGCTTGGAATTATTTGAAAACGTCAGCAAAATACGTTTGAACGATGATCGTGTTGCGGAAATCTTGGAACAATTAACAAAACGCGATCAATTATTGATGGGTCTAGAAGGAAAGTTGTTGCGTTTAGCAATGGCAAACAAGATTAAGCGCGAAGATTTCTTGGCGGAATATGCCGGCAATGAATTAAACCGTAATTGGGTCAAGAAACTTGCAAAACACAAGAACGCGACTTGGTCAACGTTTGCAAAAAAACATGGCGAAGACATCCTGAAAATTCAAGAAGATATTATTGCAATCGCAGTTGAAACAGGACAGCCTACATCAGAATATAAAAAAGTTGTTGAATTGGTTCGTCGTGGACAAACCGAAGCAGCGCGTGCAAAACGTGAAATGATAGAAGCAAACTTGCGTCTTGTTATTAAATTTGCAAAAAAATCTAGCAATCGTGGACTAGGATTAGATTTTTCGGACTTGGTTCAAGATGGAAATATCGGTTTGATGAAAGCGGTTGATAAATTCGATTATCGTTTAGGTAATAAATTTTCTACCTATGCAACCAACTGGATTCAACAGGGTATTTCACGCAGCATTGCAGATCAGGCACGTACAATTCGTATCCCTGTGCATATGATTGACAATATTCACAAGATTCAACGCGCATCACGTCAGTTTATGCATAAATATGGTCGTCAACCAACTGCCGAAGAATTGTCCAAGATTATATATCTGCCAGTTGACAAGATTCACAAGGCGATGAAAGTGAACTTGAAACCAATTTCATTAGAAGCGCCTGTTGGCACCGAAGATGACAGTTCTCGTATTGAAATTATCGCAGACGAAACAGCGAAAAATCCGTTCACATCTGCAGCACAAAAGAATTTGCATAAAATCGTGACACAAATTCTATCTGAACTGGATCCAAAAGAAGAAACAGTTTTACGTCAACGCTTTGGTATGAGCACTAACAAAACCAGTACATTGGAAGAGGTTGGTGAATATATTGGCGTTACACGTGAACGTATCCGTCAGATTGAACAAAAGGCGCTGAACAAGTTAAAGCACCCAACACGTGCACGCAAACTTCGCAGTTTCTTAGAAGATTAAAGGGAATACACATGAAATATCCTGATACATGGTATTTTCAACCA
>JAZOTB010000021.1:0-27454 GCA_045657405.1 Candidatus Enterousia sp. | reverse complement strand
ATAAAACCGTCCATGCGGACGGTCTTATAAATTCTGGTGCGAGCAAAGGGGCTCGAACCCTCGACCTCAACCTTGGCAAGGTTGCGCTCTAGCCAACTGAGCTACGCTCGCATTGCGTGGTATATATTGACATATATTTTTTACAATTGCAAGTACTTTTTTTACTATCTTGTCTTTACGTTCTGTTCTGCAAATTTCAGCACTTTTTTTGACTGTTGCGTTTTTTCACGAATATCACGTCCCAGTTCTTTGGCTGCGATATTTAACAAAGAATCTGTAGCCTGTTGTTTTGTGGCGGATTTTAAATATGCATCCTGAAAACGTAATATATTTTCATACTGTAAAGAATCCAATGTATATTGTTTTTTCGCCTGTTCCAACTGCTCTTTCTGTTTTTGATACGCAAAATCTTGATGTACCATTGACACGCAAGTATTCATCGCAATAAATATCAGCAACAACGCGGATATTTTTGGACTAGTATTTGTAATATCTACTTTTTGTTTTTCCATATTTTACTCCTTTATCTTAAAACCATTTCCATGGCTGAAACACCTTTAACAACCCCAGCGCAGTACGTTTATCTGCATATGTATGACCACAGCGTGGACATACGTTAAATGGTTTTATCATTGATTTAACTTTTTTAGACACAAGCAACCACAAATAGACACCAATCGCCCATACAGCAATTACCAAGCCCCATGCAACATAACCAAAATATGTATCGACTGTATTTGTGATGACTGTGATTGTCGTTACATCTGATGCAGACAAATCATTATAAATCTTGGTCGCAACAGGCCAACTGGATGGCCGCCATGGATACACGTGTTCAACACCATAATTTGTTAAAAAGGTTGTCCCCAATCCACCAGACTGTTTATCCAGCGCATTTTTAATCGCTGTATCCATCATTGTATCAATTTCTGTCTGTGCCGTACGTGTCAGGTCTGATTTAATCTTGTCCAGCTGTTTATTGATTTTTGCAGCC
Source organism: Candidatus Enterousia sp. (assembly GCA_045657405.1). GTDB lineage: Bacteria > Pseudomonadota > Alphaproteobacteria > Rs-D84 > Rs-D84 > Enterousia. The sequence goes on along the minus strand of JAZOTB010000021.1, from coordinate 26,460 downwards.
GTATCATCGACAGATGTAATCGATTTGTTTGCTTTATCGACATTTTTATCAACAGTTGCAACAGCTTTGTCAACACCATCTGTTTTTACACCAAATTTATTTGCCAAACCAGTCAGTTTTTTTATACTACTTGTCTTTTCAGACACAGCAGCTGTTTTTTCCTTGGCAGATGCAGTTGTATCGGTTACTTTGTCCACAGCCTTTTCAGCCAGCTTTACCTTGTCAATCGCAATCGAAATTGGTTTTTCCAAGTTAATCGCACCGGCAACAGAATCCAACAACGCTTCGTACTGTTTAACAATGCCCTTTTGCAAGTCAAAGAACATTGATACAACAATTGATTTCTTTATAGGCTGAGAATAAGTGTTCTTAACATGCAATGGTAACCACGCTAACAAAACAAACCATACAACAGTTATTATTGCAAATGCGCGCTTGGTCATTGTAACAAAAGACTTCTTCTTTGCGACGGTTTTTGCCCCGCCCATATCGATAACTTCGACTTGTTTTTTTTGTCTGGCCATGTTCCTTTCCTTTATTTTATCTGTTGTATTCGTCTGTTTGACGTTTAAACTGTTCAATCAATCCCTTGTTAGCATTAAAGAGTGGCGTATAACGCTCATCGTTTTCATGTATCATAGCCAACTGTTCAATTGTATCATGATACACATGCGCAGCCGATTTATCATCGAAAGCATGAATCTGGGGCGTTGCCACCAAATTATATGAATTGTTACGACCATCATTTAAACACGCCAATGTATAAACATAGGCAAATCTATCTGAAAAATTCTTGGAAACAGCCAGATATATTTTGTCGTTCATATCTAATGTTAAAATTGGCATATTTTTTGACACATCTATTCTCCTGTATAATTTTTTATAAATTCAGCCTTGAATTGCGCAAAGTTACCCTGCTCTATCGCTGTTCTGATGTCACGCATCAGGTCTTGATAAAACCACAGGTTATGTTGCGTTAATAACGTTGCGCCCAAGATTTCATTACACTTTATCAAGTGATGAATATATGCACGAGATAATTTGCACGCAGGACAGCCACATTTATCGTCCAACGGTGCGTTATCTTCGCGGAAACGTGCGTTACGCATATTCATTGTACCATGTCTGGTAAACGCCTGGGCAGTACGACCAGCACGCGTTGGCATTACACAGTCAAACATATCAACACCACGTTCAACTGCACCCAGAATATCCAATGGTGTCCCAACCCCCATCAGATATCGTGGCTTATCTGTTGGCAATAGTGGTGTAGTTGTTGCAATCATATCAAACATAACATCTTGGGGTTCACCAACAGCCAATCCACCAATTGCATATCCATCAAACCCAATAGCCGTTAATTCGCGCGCAGATTTTTCACGCAAATCTGGAAAATCAGCCCCTTGGACAATGCCAAAAATACCGTACCCCGGTCTGTCAACAAATGCATCTTTACTGCGTTTTGCCCAACGAGTTACCATTTCCACGTTCTTTTCAACGCGTGCGCGTGGCGCAGGCAACTTTAGGCATTCATCCAAGACCATTGTAATATTTGAATCCAATTGATGCTGAATATGAACAGAATCTTCGGGGCGCAAGAAATGCTTTTTTCCACCGTCAAAGTGCGATGTAAATTGAACACCTTCTTCACTCATCTTTGTTAGGGTTGACAGACTCATAACCTGAAAGCCACCACTGTCCGTCAAAATTGGTCCATGCCATCCACCAAATTTATGCAAACCACCCATTTTTTCAACCAAGTCACCACCTGGGCGCATCATTAAATGATATGTGTTACCTAAAATAACCTGGGTGCCAGTTGCAGCAACCTGATCCATCGTCAGCGCTTTAACCGTAGCAGCCGTTCCAACCGCCATAAATGCAGGTGTTTGAAATATACCATGCGCAGTTTCAACAGAACCGCGACGTGCATTTCCATCTGTTGCAATCAAATTAAACTTTAATGACATTATTTATCCTCACTAAAATTATCAACCCATACTTGTTTTAAGTCTGTATCAAAATCTGCACCTTGGGTAATAATAGACATCGGTCCATCAAAGTACCCACGTGAATTTTTGAATACGTCATCAACAGTTATGTTGCCAAACATCTTAACCGTATCATAAAAGTCATAAATACGACCATACGTACGATAAAAATTTATCAATTTATCACAGCGACGCGTAGATGATTCTAACCAATCTGCATCACCTAAATAATCTTTGCGATTATATCTGTCTAAATCATCTGCGGTCATTGAAAATTTGTTATATACTTTATATGCTGTTTTTGCAATCAGTGCAACAACTTTTGCAATATTATCTTTGGATGTTTCTGTGTTAAAACCATTCCAAAAATAATCACGATTACCAACACCGAATCCAGAAAAACCATACACCAGACCATTATCTTGACGTAAAACATTTGAAATTTCTTTGTTCATATATCGCTCAAAACGCCCAACACACATGTTGTTAAAACGATTATCATATTCACAGACACAAATATCAGGAAATAAAATCCTTAGTTTTACGTTTTGTTTTTCCGATTTGGTATTATGTGCAATTGCAGGTGTATAATTTATAACATCGTTCACAGGCACATCATGTGTTGGTAAAAAGTTAAAAGAATCTTCCAAACACTGTAAAACAGATTCTGTATCTATGATGCGACCAGATATTCCAATAATACAATTCTGAGCAGACAATCTGCGCGATATAAATTCTAGCATTTGTTCACGAGTAAACGACATAATATTTTCAATATTACCTAAATTACGCGTAGAAAATGTCGCACCCCCAAACAATGTTTCTGACATAAAATCATCAAATTGACGAAGATGATTATCTTTGGCACGACGTAATTCATCACAAATAACACTACGTTCAGTTTCAATCTTGTCAGAATTAAACAATGAATTTTTTAATTGATCACCAATAAACTCAATCAAAACATTTACATTTTTTGCCAAAATACGACCAAAGAACATCAATGTAGATACACTGGTTGAAGCATTATGATTCCCGCCATAATATTCTAGATGTTCTTCAATTTCGCGCACCGAAGGCAAACGCGATGTCCCCTTGCATAACATATGTTCACAAAAATGAGTTAGTCCATATTCATTTGGCTTTTCATCACGCGAACCTGTGTTAAAACTGACCTTAACAGCAGTTGTTTCTAAATCCATCGGATCCAAAATAACTGTTATGCCATTTGATAGTTTATGCAAGCTTGGATTATATTTCATATAAATTCCCCTTTAACGTGTACGATCGGCGTTTAACATCAACATTTGTTGCTGCTTTTGAAATTCAGTCAGCATTTGTTGATACAACTGACGCATTTGTACAACCTGACGTCCCAATGCAAATGTCTTTGTTTCCAGAGAATTATTATCATTTTGAACACTGTCCAGTTTTCTTTCTAGTTGTGCTACTTTTCCCTGTAATACCTTGTATTCTTTGACCAAAGTTTTGTATTCTTTGTTGTCTTGACCAGATTTTCCGACGCGCTCCATCAGTTTATCAACCGAACGTTGAGTAATTTTAGAATTAACAAGCATTTTACCCCACTTCAAGGTCGCTTTTTTACCAGCTTTGGTTCCTAAAAATCGCTTGAATACTTTTGGTTTTGAAATCGCACGCACAACCACAGGCAATACACGAGCAGCAGCAACTGGAGCGGCCATTTTATTCTCCTTTTTCTTTTTTGAACAACAAACAACAATCACCATAACTGAAAAATCTGTATTTTTCATCAACCGCATGTTTATATGCAGCCTTCATTTCTGATAGACCCGCAAATGCAGAAACCAACATAAATAATGTTGACTTTGGTAAATGAAAGTTCGTCAGCAAAACATCAACCGCACGAAATGTATAACCAGGCGTTATAAAGATTGATGTTTCTGTGCAAATTGGCGCAACACGCGAACCATCAGGTGCATTTTGCGCAGCACTTTCCAAAGTGCGCATAGAAGTTGTACCAACCGCAATTACACGTTTTGCTTTATTAATAATTTCCGCCTGTTCTGGGGTAATACAACACCATTCACTGTGCATCTTGTGTTCTGATAAATTTTCTGTTTTAACTGGCATCCATGTACCTGCACCAACATGCAATGTAACATTTACTATTTGAACACCATGTTGTTTAATCGCATCTAATAATTCATTTGTAAAGTGCAGTCCAGCAGTTGGCGCAGCCATTGAACCCAAAGGAGAAGAATATACAGTCTGGTAACGTTCGCGATCATCTGATTGTTCTTCGCGTTTCATGTATGGCGGCAGTGGCATTTTACCAACACGATTCAATACATCAAATACATTGTCACACAAAAATTTAATTTTTAGACCACTTTCTGTATTTTCAACAATCCTTATTTGTGTACCATCATCCAATGTTAAAACTGTACCAACTTTTATTTTATTAAATCTTTTACACAATCCCCACCAATGACCATCTGGGGTTGATGTGTGTAATGTGATTTCATGTTTGCCATCAGCCATAAAACGAGCCGGTATAACGCGTGAATTATTAAATACCACGACATCACCCGGCTGTAAAAAGTCTAAAAAATCACGAATATGCGCATCGGATATTTCATTACCTTGAACAACCAACATACGTGACGCATCACGTTCCGGCAAAGGCTGCGACGCGATCAAATCATTTGATAGTTCAAAATCAAAATCCGATGTTGTTAACATATTCCTTTATCTGGTTCTTTCTTGACTGATTGCATTACGTACAGCGTTGATATCATAGATACGTCTTAAATCTTCGGCAGATCGACTGTTGACAGAATCCAAGATAACGTTTCTATATAAATCAGCATCTAAAATAACCGGCTCATCTGTTGTAGTTCGATATTTTAATGTATCGCCCAGCGCAATATAATCTTTGAAATAACATTGATTATTCTTTGCAGTTGAGCCACTGATATACATACATGCATCAGCCAAACCATCGTTGTTTGAGTCTAAATACACATTATATTCGTCTTTTTCAACAACTTTACCCTGTGCAGGTTGTGTCATTTGTGACAATGGGACACAAGATGCCATCATACCAGCACCAGACAATGTTAATAATACTTTTTTATAAAACTGCATATTATATCCTTTTTTTGCATTATACATTGAATTGTATATACAAAATACAAAATTGTCAAGTACTGTGTATTATTTTGTATTCTGATTCAACGCATTACGTATTTTGGTACTTTCTGCAATTTGTTGACGTTTTTTTGCAAATTTTGCCATAGGTTGACCGTTGACTTTGCGTGCCGCAGAAAATGATATCGTATTCATGTTTTCTGGCAAAACATATGTCAATGTGTCACCGGCCGCAATATGTGGAAATGCGCGTTTGTCATCAACCAGCATTTTATCATCATATTGAAACACATTATACAATGTTGTATCCTTTAAGTCTTGAACAACCAAATTCTTATCATCACGACTTTTAACAACACCATTTGAACGCTTGGTTTCTGGTTCTATGACTGTATAACACACAAACAAAAACAACAATACACCTAATACAGCAGGAATTGATGTAACTTCTTGAACCTGTGTGTTTGAACGTTGCGAATCTTTTTGCTTTTTCAATTCTTCTAATTTTTGTGCGTTAGATTCCATAAATTCTTTTGGATCGCCACCTTCATGTAATTCTGCCATTTTTTACTCCTTTATCATTTTGTTTTACAAATATGTTTTTCAATATAAATGCGCTTCAAGTCTTTGACTGATTTATTATTCACAGAATCTAATAATACGTTTCGTGTTGCGACATCTGCACTTAAATTAACCAAGCGCTTGTTTGCTGCACGAAACTTTAATGTATCGCCAATCTGAATATAATCATGAAAATAGCACTGATTATTATCCTGTTTGCCGCCATTGATATACAAACAATTATCAACAGCACCATCACCATCTTGATCCAGATAGTAATATTTTGTTATATTGACAACACGTGCTGTAACCGGTTTTGTAATATTAGACACTGGTGCACAAGAAGAAATTAATCCAGCCCCAGATAAAGTTAGCAATACTTTTTTATAAAAAACCATTTTTTATCCTTTGTTATATCATACATATAAAAACAATAATTTACTAAATCTTAGCTTACTTTGTCTTTTGGTTTAGTACATTAGTGGATTTGGCCGCATCCAAAATTCTTTGGCGTTCTGCGACAAAATTCGCCATAGTTTTTGAGTTGACAGTCCGTACATGACTGAATGATGCAGGTGCAGTAGTTGGACGAACATACTTTAAAGTATCGCCACGTTCAATCAGTGGAAATGCACGTTTAGAATCGACCAACATTTTTTTATCCTGTGCAAAAGCATAATAGTCAGCTGTATCTTTTAAATCTTGTACATATACTGTACTGGAATCACGCCATACAACCACGCCATTTGATTTGTTAAATTCTGGATGTAAAACAGCTAATGTCAGCCCCCCAATGCCCGTCATAACAATACAGAACATTATTTTGGCCATTTGGGCATCATGTTTCATTGCCTGACGCTTTGACATGTTGTAATCAATTTGTTCTTGGTCTGTTTTCAAAAATTCTGGAACATATACTTCTGACGGATCTTCTAATTCCATTTTATATCCTTTTGTATCTTGATTTTTATTTCTGGTGGACTCTGAAACGAATACTGTCGTTCCTTTGTTGTTCACGTTTTAATCTGACAAATTTTGCAACATCTTTGGAATTAATCTCTGTAATATTGTCAATTTTAGTTCCATCACATGATTGTACATAGAACTTCAACACATCACCAGATGCAATATAATCAAAATACTGGGGAATATATTCCAAATGATTTTGACGGGTAAACGTATAATATCTTGTTGTATCTTTTAAATTTCGCACAAACAAAGTATCTTTTGATTTTTCAACAACTGTGCCATAGGCTTTACGTTTCTGTTTTGCGCATATCGGCACTGCCACCAACGAAACCGCAATAGCTGTCACTAAAATCATCATCGCATACGCAACAAAATCCTCTGATAGGTCACGACTCTTTTTTATATCCTCTTCTTCAAACGCCATTTATCACTCCTTTTATTATTACTTACCAAAATCCAAACCCTGGTCTATATAGTTTTCTGCTTTTTCTTCCCAATCCGGTTCAACACGCACAAACAAGTGCAAGCGTGCATTTACCCCCCATTTATTTTACCTTTTGATTTTGCAACATACGGCTACGAATACTGTCTGAATAATGTTTTGCTGCGCATGCCTTTGCAAACTGGATAACATGTTCTGAATTTACAGAACGGACCCTGTCTATTCTGTGTGGATAATCCCTGTTCGTAAAAAATTCCAATGTATCGCCAACTTTTATATTATCAAACACCAACGGTGACATATTTTTGCCAGCTTTTTCTGTACGCGCAATTCCATAATATTCAGATGTGTCTTTCAATTCCCTGATATACAACGCATCTTTATCACGTCCATTAACAACACCATATGTCTTGCGGCTTTGTATTTCACATGCAGGAACTCCAACCATTGCTAATATAAAAAGCAATATAAAAGCAGAATTCATCCATGCCAACCCCTTGACAGATTCTTTTGGCAATTCGTTCGTCTTTTTTATATCCTCTTCTTTAAACGCCATTTACCACTCCTTTTATTATTACTTACCAAAATCCAAACCCTGGTCTGTATAGTTTTCTGCTTTTTCTTCCCAATCTGGTTCAACACGCACAAACAAGTGCAAGCGTGCATTTACCCCCCACTGATCTTGGATATCATGACGGGCGGCTGTGCCAATTTGTTTTAATTGCGCACCGCCACGTCCAACAACAATCTTTTTGTGACCGTCATTTCGTACGGCAATTTTTTGATATATATCCAATACCCCTTCGTCATCAACATCAACACGTTCTGTTACAACATTGATATGATATGGTAATTCTTGGTGAATATATTTATAAATCTTTTCACGTGTCAATTCCGCCAGATATAATTCGTCTGGTACATCTGGCGCATCAACTGTATCAAACAAATAAGGTGATTGTGGCATAACATCTGCCAATGATTTAAGCATTTTTTCAATACCATCATTTTTTAACGCAGATACCATAAATATTTCACGCCATGGTGCCATTTGTGAAATTTCAGCCACCATTGGCAACAGTTCCAGTTTTGCAATCGCATCAACCTTGTTCAATGCGACAAAGATATTTGGGCGGTCTTTTATCTTTTCTGCCAATGCGCGAATTGTTTCTGTTATACCCTTGGTTACATCAACCATCAGCAATACAGCATCAGCATCACTAACCGCGTCCATTGCCGCAGCAACCATCGCCCTGTCCAAACGACGCGAAGGCTTGAACACCCCAGGTGTATCAACGAATATTAATTGTTTATCACCCACCATTTTTACTGCACGCAAGCGGGTTCGCGTAGTTTGAACCTTGTGCGAAACGATGGAAACCTTTTGTCCCATTATTTGGTTTAATAATGTACTTTTGCCGGCATTTGTTGGACCAATTATCGCAACAAAGCCTGAATATGTGCTTTTTGTCATAATTGAACCATAGCACACTATTTCCAAAAGTGAACAAAAATCTTGCATATCTGCGCATTTGTGCTAAAAATACATTCAAAATATACAAAGGTAGTTATTATGCAACTGACAGGTCCTGAAATTTACAGAAAAATGACTGAAAACAAAAAAGGAAAGCCGGATATCATTATCGAACCGTTTGATTTTCGCTGTCTGGGTAGTAACAGTTATGATTTACATCTGGCTGATACACTGCGTGTTTACAAACATACAATCCCACAGGGAATGAAGCCTGCAATAGAATACAAAGGCAGTGCAAGTGAACATTCTTTGCGCGACTGGTTCACAAATACATTGGCATACAGAATGTTTCAGTTGGAACGTCACGAATTTGATATCATGAATCCAAAATTCTTGATTGATCCAACTAATCCGGAACATCACGAAACAATAGATATCAAAATACCAGAAACAGGTTTGATATTATCACCATACGTCGGATATCTGGGATCGACAATTGAATATACAGAAACACGTAATTTGTTCCCGTATATTGACGGAAAATCCAGCATCGGGCGCAATTTTATATTAAATCATCATACGGCTGGTCGTGGCGATGACGGATTCTGTGGACAATGGACATTAGAAATTAGAACAATGTATCCAACTGTTGTATATCCGTATATGCGTATCGGTCAAATTTACTATGAAAAGGCATCTGGAAACAGATTGCCATACAATAAAAATTCAACCAGCCACTATAACGGTCAGCATGGCCCAACACCGGCAGCTGTGGTACCTGTGGACAATTTCTTGAAACAAAGGTAAAAACAAAAACCGCCCCAATATGGGGCGAATTTATTTATGAAAATACGGATTGTTTTTATGCAACCAATCAATTGTTGTCGCCATACCATGACCATGGATAACTTCGGTATTGTCAGGCAATTGCATATTGTATAAATTAGAAATTGACTGAAACAACATATTTTTATCGCCCCCAGGCAAGTCATAACGACCAATAGATTCTTGGAATATCGTATCGCCAATAATAATAACTTTTTCATCTGGGAAATAATATGCTACACCCCCAGGTGTATGACCAGGAGTTTCAATAATACGCATATGTAAATCTGGCAAAATTTCTGCATCTGTTAATTCCAGTGATGTTGGGCGTGTGTCATTAATTGTAATAGGTGACAATCCAAAGTATGTCAACAAATCATTTCCCCATCCAACTAATCTAAAATCAGCATTATGTAAATACCACGGCACATTATATTTTTCTGCCAGTTTTGGTGCCGCAGATATATGATCAGGATGTCCATGCGTTACATAAATTGCCCGTAATGTAAAACCGCGTTCAGTCAGAACCTTTTCCCAGTCGTCTGCATTGCCCCAAGGGTCAAAAACAACACAATCTGTACCAGAACACACAATCACAGATTGTGTGTTCTTGGGGTGCATCTGAATTAATTCAAACTTATTATTTCTTAGTTTTTGTTGCATTTTTACGAACCGTTGTTTTCTTTGCTGATGTCTTAGCAAGCTTCTTTTTACCAAAGACAATTTCGCGTATTTCATCGCCAGTCAATGTTTCATGTTCTAACAATGCGTTTGCCAGTTTTTCAACGGTCTTTTTATTTTTAACAATATGTTTTGTCGCGTCACTGTGTGCAGCATCCAGCCACGCCTTGATTTCACTGTCAACCAATTCAGCAGTCTTTTCAGATGCATTTTCCAGCGCACCACGAACACCAAATGTAGCAACTTGATTAATCGCAGCCAATCCAACACGCTTTGACAAGCCTGCTGTAGTAATTGAATAGCGAGCCATTCTGGTTGCAGCTGCAATGTCACTTTCTGCACCAGTTGTAATCTTGTTCGCACCAAAGAATACTTCTTCAGCACTGCGACCCGCCAAATAAATTGCCAAGTTTGCACGCACTTCATCCAATGTCATTGAAACCTTGTCATCAATTGGCAAATGCTGAACCATACCCAAGGCACGACCACGAGGAATAATTGTCGCCTTGTGAATTGGATCTGTAATATCTGCATACATTAAACTTACAAATGCATGTCCTGCTTCGTGATATGCGGTTAATTTAATATCTTCTGGACGCATTTTTCTGATTTTACGTGGTCCCATAATGATTTTATCGCGCGCTTCTTCTACATCGTCTGATGTAATTTCATTACGACCATTACGTACCGCATGTAATGCCGCTTCGTTCAACAAATTTTCCAAGTCTGCGCCAGAAAATCCTGTTGTACCACGTGCCAAATCTTGCAGATTCACATCGTCGCCAACCTTTACTTTTTTCGCATATAAATCCAAAATTTCACGACGACCCGCCATATCAGGCAATTCAATATAAACCTGACGATCAAAACGGCCTGGACGCAACAATGCGTTATCTAACATATCAACACGATTTGTTGCACCAATTACAATGATACCCGTATCATTTGCAAAGCCATCCATTTCTATCAGCAATTGATTTAATGTTTGTTCTCGGTCTTGGTCATTATATGAGTGCGTTGAACGTTTCTGACCAATTGCATCAATTTCATCAATAAACAAGATACATGGCGCATTACGCTTTGCCATTTCAAAAATCTCTTTTATCTTGGCAACACCCAGACCAACGATAATGCCAGAAAAATCAGACCCAGATGCTGCAAAAAATGGAACGTTTGCTTCACCTGCGATTGCACGCGCCAACAAAGTTTTACCTGTTCCTGGCTGACCAGACAATAAAACACCACGTGGAACACGCGCACCAAGATTTTTATACTTGTCCTTGTTTTTCAAGAAATCAACAATTTCTGCTAGTTCTTGTTTTTCAGAATCAATACCCGCAACATCTTTGAACGTTGTTTTTGGTTTACCTGTGGCAATTTTTGTTGGGTTTTGACCAATCAAACTGCGACTAAGCCCTGCTGGACCGCCACGACGAAAACCACGCAAAATCCAAAAAATAAATAACAAAGTCAAGAACAATGGTGCAAAAGTCATTACACCTTCCATAAAGGTCTTGGATGCATCAATTGTTATTGCAGTGCCAGATTCTGCCAATTTCGCCAGCATTTCCGGATCGTACGTAATAGTGGCATTATACTTTGTTCCATCCGCCAGAACACCCGTTGCACTATCACCACGAATTTCCATTGTTTTTATATCGTCTGAACGTCTAATAACATCAGAAAAAGATAATTCTATTGGACGCGTAACCGTTATTGTACCATTAGTATTTGCAGACATGTTATCCAACATAAACATACGCAAGCCAACTGCAATCAGCAACACAAAAAACATTGCTAAATACATAGATGCGCGATCGCGCTTTTTTGAATTAATTTGATTTGATTTTTTGAAGTCTTTTAATTTTTTCATTTTTTTTCCTGATACTTGTTTTTGCACCTTCGGGAACAATCAAAATCTGATTCTTGAAACGTCTCACCGTACAATGCCCTAATGTAAATTTACAATCTGACTTTAATTTACTTAGTGCAAAGACCAGCGAATTCAAGCGTGGCTGATAATCATCCCCCCCAATTGTTTGAATTAACACACCAATAAACTTTAACCTAATATCGGGTGGCAGGTCAAATAGAAAAGAATCAGAAAATAATGCATAGTTATCATATAAAACAGAACTGACCAATGTATTGATATTACTGTCCAACGCATCACGTGCACGCGACAGGTTTTCAATAGCCAATAAAATTCGGGTATCACTAATACCTAGTTTTTCTGATAATAAATGACGATTTTTGCGAATTTTTACACGTGTATAACGTTCGTCATCATTCATTTCATCTGAAAAATATTTGATATGATTATCATCACAATATTTTAACAATTCACTGCGAAATACCCCCAGTAATGGGCGCACAATTTTTACCCCATCACGATATGATTCTGGTTGCATCGCAGACAAACCAGACACACCGCTGCCCCGAGATAGATTCATTAAAAAAGTTTCAATTTGATCATCTGCCTGGTGCGCAACCATTAATGCATCAATTTCATTTTGAATACACCAATCTGTCATAAATTTATAGCGCGCATCACGCGCAGCCGCTTCAAGACCAGAAATCGGTTTGTTGTCTGTCCAATAAAACACACGACATGGAATATTTAGTGCTTGGCACAAATTAATAACATATTCTGTTTCTGCATCAGCAGCATCACGTAACCCATGATTAACATGCAACGCAGTAACACTTAGACCGCAACGCGCAGCCCAATGCAATAAACATACAGAATCTACACCACCACTGATCGCAACCGCTAAACGTGATGAAGAATACTTATGTACAAAATCTAAAAACTTTTCGTTCATTGTAGGGTTATTTTATGCTATAATTTACAAAAATAAAGGAAAAAGAAATGGTAAAAAAATTAAAATCTATTGCGGTATATTGTGGACATCAATTCGGTAACAATCCACTGTTTGCATCTGATGCAGCCGCTGTTGGTACAATGTTGGCTACAAATGGTATTCGTATGGTATTTGGTGGCGGAAATGTAGGACTGATGGGAACTGTTGCAACCGCAGCACTGGAAAACGGCGGTATTGTCAAAGGCGTATCTACAAATGATGTAATTGCACTGCAAGAACCTGCACACAAGGGTGTTGATATCCAGGTCGTAGATGGTGTAAATGAACGCAAACAAATTATGTTTGAAATGTCTGATGCATTTATTATTTTGCCAGGTGGAATCGGTACATTAAATGAATTATCAGATATTCTTACCATGCAGCAAATCGGCGAAACAAACAAGCCTTTGTTCTTCTTGAACACAGATAATTTCTGGGCACCATTGGCTGAACTGGTACAACATATGAAAGACAATGGATTTATTGGTAAAACAGATGGATATCACATATATTCTGCAAACACTGTTGCAGAATTAACAGAACAAATTTTGAATTATTAAAATTCAAAAATTTTGTCGCGCGATGTGGCACCACGAACAAGTTTAATGCTGGTCTTTGGAACATCATAATATTCCGCCAGCATTTTTATTACATCTGCCGTCGCTTTGCCATCAGTAGGGGCAGTTGTCGTATGCACACGCACAACACCAGAAGGTTGAACTTCTACCCGATTAATTTTAGCACGCGGAATAACACGAACAGTAATCTTCATATATTATAATCCTGCAAGAAACGCCTGGTATTCTGGTCGCTTTTCACCTGATACCAAATGCATGTGAAAATGGAAAACAGATTGTTTAATAAATGGGGCGTTTGCACCAGAATTAGCCAAGCAATTAAATTCGCATTCTATGCCCAACATATCCGCAGTCTTGACAAAACAACCCCAAAAACCCGACTGTTGCGCAGGTGTTGCATGCCTTGCAAAATCTAAAATATTCTCAAATTCCCCCTTTGGGATAATTAATACATGATTTTCAAACACTGGATTTACATCATAAAAAGACATCGCATAATCATTTTCATAGATTTTTTTTGCAGGTATTTCACCACGAATAATTTTTGCAAATACATTATTTTTATCGTACATATTTTTATTCCCCTTGTATTTATATCAAAGCATATTAAAATACAGACTTGAAATCAATGATTTTTAGACTATATCAATAGCACAGGTTTCAAGTTAAAGGAGATTTATATGTTCAAACCTTTACACAATTATGTTCTGCTGGAAAGAATAGAAGAAGAAAATATAACAGCAGGTGGAATTATTATCCCAGACAACGCCAAAGAAAAACCATCACGCGGTCGTGTTATCACAACTGGTAGTGGAACATATGTTGGCGATGAATTAATTCCAATGACCGTCAAGACTGGTGATGTCGTACTGTTTGCGAAATGGGCAGCATCTGCAAACGAAGTCAAAATAGAAGGTCGTGATTACATCCTTATTAAAGAAACAGATATTTTAGGCATATTGGAATAGGAAAGAGGTAAATAAATGGCAAAAGATATTATTTTTGATACCGAAAAAATGGCGGCTGGTGTTGATAAACTGGCAAACGCTGTAAAAATCACTATGGGCCCCAAGGGGCGCACTGTTGTAATTGAAAAGTCATATGGTGCACCTGTTGCAACAAAAGACGGCGTTACTGTGGCCAAAGCCGTATCATTAAAAGACCCACAAGAAAATATTGGCGCACGCATGGTTCAAGAAGTTGCAAAAAAAGCGGGTGATGATGCGGGCGACGGAACAACAACTGCAACTGTATTGGCACAAAAATTAATCCGCGAAGGTCGTCGTGTTATCGCAGCAGGCATGAATCCAATGGATGTCAAACGCGGTATTGATATGGCAACAGCAGCAGTTATTGCAGATATTGATAAACACGCACGCCCCGTCAAGGATAGTGCTGAAATAGCACAGGTCGCAACAATATCTGCAAATTCTGATTCTGATATCGGTGAAAAAATCGCAAATGCAATGGAACGTGTTGGCAAAGAAGGTGTTATCACCGTTGAAGAAGCCAAAGGTCTGGATACAGAAATAGAAGTTGTAGAAGGTATGCAGTTTGACCAAGGATTTATGTCACCATATTTTGTTACAAACAGTGAAAAAATGCTGGCTGAATTAGATGGCGCACAAATATTGGTTTCTGAAAAGAAAATCACAGGTTTGCAAGCATTGCTACCTATTCTGGAACCAATTGCACAATCAGGTAAACCTTTGTTAATTATTGCCGAAGACGTTGAATCTGAAGCGTTGGCAACACTGGTTTTGAATCGTCTGCGTGGCGGATTAAAAGTTTGCGCGGTCAAAGCACCCGGTTTTGGAGACAGACGTAAAGAAATGTTAAAAGATATCGCAATAGTTACAGGCGCAACTGTCATTTCTGACGATATGGGCATGACATTTGAAAACATCAGCCCCGCTGTATTAGGAACTGCTAAAAAAGTTGTTGTATCAAAAGATTCTACATTATTGGCTCATGGTGGCGGTGATAAATCCGCTATTGATGCACGTGCAGATGAAATACGTGTTGCGTTGTCTGCTACGACCAGTGAATATGACCGCGAAAAACTGTCTGAAAGATTAGCAAAATTGGTTGGTGGTGTTGCTGTTATCAAGGTTGGTGGCATGACCGAAGTAGAAGTAAAAGAAAAGAAAGATCGCGTTGATGATGCTTTGGCTGCAACACGCGCCGCTGTTGCCGAAGGTATCGTTGCAGGCGGCGGTATCGCATTGGTACGTGCAGTAAACGCATTAAAAAATCTAAGCGGTGCAAACACAGACCAAAATGTTGGTATTGATATTGTACGTCGTGCAATTATTGCACCTTGTGCACAAATTGCAGAAAACGCAGGAACATCTGGCGAAATCGTTGTTGGAAAAGTTATGGAATCAACAGATTATAACTTTGGATACAATGCACAAACAGGTGAATATGTTGATATGATGGAATCTGGTATTATTGACCCAGCCAAAGTTGTAAAAACCGCTATTGCGGCAGCGGCAAGCACAGCAGGTGTTATGCTGACAACTGGCGCAGTAATGACAGAAATTCCAGAAGAAAAAACTACAACCCAACAAATGGGTGGTGGTATGCCTGGTATGATGTAATAAAAAAAATCCCCCAAACGGGGGATTTTTTTATTAACAACCGCCAGTCATATTGCCAACGATTTTTGAAATTGAAATATCTTTGTGTAATAAGAAATCATATTCACAGTTGCCTGATTTATAAGAACCTGTGCATGCAGCCAATGTTAATACAGCAAATAATGCCAACATAATTTTTTTCATGTTTTCTCCTTTTAGGTTAATCAACGAATTAATTATATAGGAATCTTTTCAAAACATCAATATATTATATAGCATTTTTTATCCAATGTATTTTACAACCACAAACAAAAACAACATCAAATCTAGCACAACCAGACCACCCTGTCTTAGAAATGTATGTTTCCGCAGCACTGCGCAAACGTTTAATCTGGGCAGGTGTAATAGCAGACCATGCATATTCAATATTTGGTCTGTTTTTTACTTCTACAAAAATTAATGTATTTTTATGGCGTGCAATAATATCAATCTCGGCACGATGTGTATTACGACCCGTTATATATCTAGACTTTAATATACGACAACCATGTATGCGTAAATATAAACGTGCAATAAATTCTGCAAACAGTCCCTTGGAATAAGATGTCCTAGAACGCATATGGCTTTGCCTTGAAGTTTTCGCGTGAACTTTGTATATTTGTCGCATGATCTGATGCGTTCAATCCATTATCAACTAAATCCAATGCACCATAGTATGCAATTAGCATAGGATCATATGAATTAGTACTGGAAATCCATTTATCTGCACCAGAATTCGGCGCACCATATTTATCTAAAACATTTTGCCAAAATGCTAAAATTTTATTTTCACGTTGACGTACGAATTTTTCTGCTGCACCTTCTTGTTCGTTTACATCGTTATTGTAAACAACACGCCATACAACATTATCTGTGGCATTACTGGTAAAATAAACAACAATTGTTTCACCTGTATTTTCACGAACCAAATGCAATTCAGATGCATACAACAATCCGCGACTACGTGCCAAACTATTTATACATTTTTCTAGTTCTGTTGGAATAACAATTCCTTGGTTACGACACTCGTAATCCAAAGTATATTTCCAGTCTTTGTGTATAGTATATATTATACTGTTATGTTTACGTGGTGCATATAATCCTTTGGTTTTGAAAAATAGTGTTTGAACATCATCAAATGACATACCCAACATTATACCAGCAATATCAAACGAAGAAACATTTGCAACATCTGCATCTGAATTCAAATCAACATCTTCTACTGTGATATCTGCATCTGCACTGTCCACAATTGCATAATCATCCATGTCAAACGCAGATGCAAATGCACCGTACGAAAATACAAATCCACAAAAAACAAAAATTAGTAATTTTCTTATCATTTATATGCATCCACTGTTATTTCTTTATACGTACTGATATTCCAAACGCCAAACTTAAATGCCAAAGCAGGACTGTTACCAGATTCTAAGATATCTTCAATTGAAATGCTGCCGTTGACTGTCTTTAGATGTGTTCGCAAACCTGGTTCATAGAACATATTCAAATAAATTTGTCCATGTGTTACAACCGGTGTTTGTGAAAAATCATTAGGTCTTTCCCATGTTATTAAATCATAATCAACAATCCAATAGTTTTTTTCATCAACAGCCTTTTCTATACCTGTAACCGCAACTGTACGAAAAACTTTCCGTTCTGCTAATTCGCGAATTTCTGGTGCAACATTTTTTAGCCAATAATCAAATGCTTCACTACCAGACATTAATGCCAAAGAAGAATTTTGTGACATACGCGATTCAACATCGGACATTTCCGGAATACAATAGAAAAATTCTGTAACATATTTACTGATTAGCATATCACGAACACTGTCATAACCTAAATCCGCTGGGGATGCAACACCACTTGGGCGTTTTTCATAAGTATCGTCAGGCAGAAAAAAGAAAGTTTCAATTGTTGTCTTTTTGCCTGTATCATATATTGCACCCGACAAAAACAGCGATGCAAACATAATCAGCATCAATACCATGCCCGATAAAAATACGACCAACCTTCTCATCAATTTATCTTGTATGCGTTAAAATCTGATACATAATACCCCAAAGTTTCTGGATATGCCCCCATGTTTTGCCCAACATTTACGTATGCCAAAATATTTATTGGACCAAACATATTAGAATTAATCGTTGCACGCACCTGCCATACACCACCCTTTTCAGCAAAACCACCAATCGGTGTCATCTGTAACGAAGACATATCCAAGGACCACGTTTCACCCATACCCATACGTTCTTGGTATCCAGGAACAATGTTTGCAACAAATTCATTATATTCATCATCACCCGACAAACAATAAAATGCACAAATATTAGATTCCCAATCTGTTTTATTTGATGGATTACAATCAATAGAACGGTCACATTCCTGCCACAACATTGTATTAAATGCGCTGTTATCTGTAATTAAAAAACGATAGCGCATAAATTTACCAACAACAGATTCTTGCAATGTCTGTGCAGTTGTAAATTCTTTTATATCAGTGTGCTGATGTCCAACAATACTCCATTGCCCTGTGATATTGTTAATAGATACTAGGAACGGGTGAACGTGTGCAGATTTTTGTACCCATAATAAAAAAACACATGCCAAAACAATTAACATAAATACAACCATTATGGCAATAGACATAGCACGGGCAACTGCAATACGTTTTCCCGCAGGGAATGTAGACGTTTCAAATTCGTCTGGATATTCCAACAATTCCCCCCTTGATTATAATAAATTATGCCTGATAGACCATTATGCAGGCGCATGGACTAAGTTTTAATTCATTGTTATCATAACCAACGCCAACAGGTTCACGATCATAAACCTGACCACAACCAGCCAAACAAAGCGCAACAAAAAAACCTAGTATAATTTTTTTCATAGCCTTTTTCTCCTTCCTTTTTCTTAATTATAAGAAAAATCTATATCAACCGTCAAGATTAAAACTGCGTTTCAAACGACAGCAAGAATCTTTGTTCACGATCATATTCCGTCATCTTTAATGGCCAACCCCAAGAAAAATTCATTGGCCCCATTGGTGTATTCCAATAAATACCAACACCAACAGATGTACGAATATCTTCATCAATCAAATTATTTCTTGTTTCGCCACGATATGTAAATGTATCTTCGGCTGCTGGCGGTTTACCTAATACCCCATAGTCTGCAAATACAAATCCTTTTATCTGGTATTCATCAGGAATAAAAATAGGGAAATTTAATTGCGTTGAACCATTTATTTTCCACAAGCCACCCAGTGCATATGTACGTAACGCCCAGTTACGAGAACCAACACCAGCAACATCAAAACCACGCAAACTTTCACCCCCCAAGAAATAACGATAAACACGTGATATATAATCACCATCCAGCGGTTGCAGATACCCAAAGTTCAAAGACGAACGCAACTGCCATTTATCAGCCCAGAAATTTACCATACCAATAATGTCACCACTGTAGCGCATATAACTTTCTGTGCCGCCAAAACCCGTATATGAAACACCAAGATTCGCAATAATGCCTGTGTGCGTATTCTGCTCAAAATTAGTGTCCAGATTATGATATCTGAAATTGGTTCCTAATGTATATAATTCTGCCTTTTTCCAGCCACCTGTTGCCTGTAAATCATAATTCTGATCAAATGATGCAGACAGCCTTACATTTTGTGTCCAGTGGTCTGTTAAACGCCACCCCATACGTCCTGCAACAGTCAAAGAATCACGATCATATCCAAAACTGCCTAAAGAAGAATAATCATACATTGTATAAGATACATCAAAACCACCAGATAACTGACGACCAAATAAATAAGGTTCTGTAAAACTGAACAATGCCTGTTTTTGGTATTCTGCGACAGACGCACGTAGTTGTACAACCTGACCACGACCCATAAAGTTATTTTCTGTGATACCGGCATCAATCATAAAACCATTTATATTTGACCATCCCAAACCGCCAGACAATTCACCTGTTGGCTGTTCTTCTACTTTGATGTCCAGATTCATCATATTTGAATCTGCAACACGTGTTGGCACCATTTGTACATCTTTGAAATAACGTGTTCGCATTAATTTTTGACGGCCTTCTTCAATTGTTTGTAAAGAAAACGGATCGCCCGAACGCATAGGTATCAATTGTTCAATAACAGTATCAAATGTACGTACATTACCCAGAATATTTATCGTATTCAAATAAATACGATTTGTTTTCTGAATTTTGAATTTCAAATCAATTGTTCTGCTGTCATCATTTTTTGTTGGAATTGGTTCAACATTAATAAAAGCATAACCATATTCTGCAACAGCACTGCGCAACAAAGACATAGTTTTTTCAACTAGTTCTACATTATATACATCTCCAGAATCCATGACAATAACATCTTCTAGGTCTGCAACTGGAACATCATCAAATGGATTTTCAATGCTTAGTTTTCCAAAATTGTAACGCTTGCCTTCATCAACAACAAATACAACTGAATAATATTCACGATCTGGTGTAAATGTTCCCTTGATATCTTTGATAGAAAAATCCGCATACCCATTTTTTAAGTAAAATTGTCGTAACATTTGACCGTCATATTGAATACGATCTTCGTCAAATGTATCAAACTGAGTCATGAAACGCCACCACGCATGTTCACGTGATAAAATTTCACCACGCAATGTACGATCAGAAAACTTTTTATTACCTTCAAACTTAATATCTGTAATCCACGTTGGGTGACCTTCTGTAATTTCATAAACAACATTTACACGATTGTCCGGCAATTCAATACGTTGCGGTTCTATTTTTGTGCCAAAAAAACCCTTGCGTTGATATACAGTTAACAATCTTTGAACGTCTGCGCCGATAACAGATTCATCATATGATGCGCGCTCTTTAGTTTTTATCTCTTTTTTCAAATCATCTGTAGAAACTTCATCATTTCCTTCAACGGTTACCATGTTAACAATCGGAGATTCTGTAACATTAATTTTTAATGTATTACCAGACATATTAACACTTATACGCGAAAAATAGCCACTTTGTTCAAGTTTCTTTGCAATTTCATTACTGCGAGATTCACCAACATTATCACCAATTTTGACATCTGCCAAAATACGAATTGATTCTGCATCCATACGCTGATTACCCGAAACATCAATACGAGAAACCGTCGCCGCCCAAACTGGCAAAGCAATAAAACCAACTAAAATTGAAAATATTGATAACTTTTTCATTTTTGCCTTGCCTGTTTTAATCTTTCAATTTCAAACTTAAAATCTAATTTTTTTTGATATTTGTTCCATAGATCACTCAAATTAATTTTTTTGTCAATGTACATTATTATATCATTTATTTCTAACATTACCGCTTCGTGTTCGTGGTTTGCGATATGACAAGCCTTGGTTAAAGTGTGTATTATAGAGTTACTTGGATTCCACTGTACTATTTTCATAATAAATTCCTTTTTAACTAAAAATACAAATATGTATTATCTGGTGTGTTGCTGTAATTGTTTTTTTTCGTTATATCTTTTATTCAAAGCATCCAAATAAGTATTGATTGCATCTTGTACATTTGTTTCACGATTTACGCTAAAATGTACATCATTCAAATTAATAACGATATCTTTACCCGTTGCACGTGACATTCTGATAGCATTTTCAATCGCTTCTGTGATAGATGTCCCAGGAAATGGTGTGTATGTCATATAATATCCTTTTTTTTAATTTAGTCCAAACACGCGAGCCAAATCATTCCACATTGTTAAAATGAACAAGCCCAATATCAGCAACCAACCCAACATAATTGCAATTTCCATGCCACGCCCCTGTAATTTACGACGAGTGATAGCCTCTATTATTAAAATTAATAAATATCCCCCATCCAGCACAGGTAATGGTAATAAATTTAATACGCCTAGGTTCACAGATAATAATGCAATCAAACTGAGCAATGTAAAGAATCCCGCGGCCATTGCAGCACCAGAATACTGTGCAATTGTAATAAATGACCCCAATTGTTTAGAAGAACGTTCACCCGTTACAATTTGTTTCAAAACAATTAACAAAGTCTTGGATTCATAATAAGTTTTTCTGGCACCACTGTACATTGCACGAAACAAGCCTTGACGTTGTGGGTCTGCGCGCTTGCTACCATCTGCAATCATACCCCACGTTTCAGCCGGCGACAGTTTAATATTTACCAACTTTTCACCACGAACAATTATAACATTTGCATCACGACCTGATGCCAATTCTTTTGCCAGTATTAAATCCCCCCAATTATCAATCTTTTCATCATCTATTCTGACAATTGTATCGCCTGCCCTAACCCCAGCATTAAAAGCAACTGATTCCTGGATAACTTGACCAATAACAGGCAACTGGGAATTACCAACCAAACGAGGCTGAAACATAAACAAAGATGTATATATACCCCATGCTAAAATAAAGTTCATAAATACGCCTGCGCCAATAATTATAAATTGTTTCCACGCAGGAACAGATAAATAATGCCCTTTCTTTTTTTCGGCAGGTAATTCTATAAACTTTTTGCGATTAAACATATCTTCTTGGCCATAAATAGAAACATATCCCCCCAAAGGCAAACACGCAATTTTCCACAGTGTACCACGTTTGTCATGCCACTTTACAATCGCAGGACCGAAACCAATTGAAAATGTATCAACACGAACACCTGCCCAACGCGCAGCCAAAAAATGCCCCAGTTCATGCACAAACACAACAATTCCCAAGACAACCATTAATGCAATTATTGTTAACAAAATGTTCATGTTATACCCTTTTTATTTCTGCACCGTTCTATCAATTATAACATAGCCAACCAAACAATCGGCAATGCATAAATCCAACCATCAAATCTGTCTAATATACCACCATGCCCCGGTATAATAGCGCCAAAATCTTTGATACCAAGTGTGCGCTTGATATAACTGGCTGTCAAATCACCATACTGGGACATTAATGCAACGCTGATGCCAATCCACATTAATTGTGGCATAAATGTATCTGCACCCAATAAACCGTACATTACACCTGCAAATGTTCCACATAAAATACCAGCGATTTGTCCGGCCCATGTCTTTTTTGCAGACAATCTTTCCCACATTTTATCACCGCCAATCATTCTGCCAAAAAACCATGCGCCAATATCAGCACTACAAATTATCATTAGTAACAACAATACAATCCATGGGCGCCCACCAACAACATTAATCGCAGGCAGCATAACACTTAATAACACCAAGAACCCTAAGAATACCGGCCATTTTTTACGCAAAATTTGACTATCCGCTTTGCGAATACACATAACATATTCAACAATCATTGCCAATACGATAATAATCCCAAGATATTTTACCGCAGGGACACCAAAATACTGCAAGACACCTGCTACACATGCAATCAGTGCCATAACCGTTGCTGCAATGATACGTAATGTTGTATTAGACATAATTTTTTCCTTCCTTGTTCAGATATATTTATTTTTTCTTTCCTGTATAATTCGCCTTTTTTCCACCACCAAATCTGCGATTACGTTTTGCAAATTCATCCAGTGTAAATTGCCATAGTTTTTCACTTTTTACCAGTTCTGGCCAATGTTCAGGAATAAACAATAATTCTGCATATGCCAACTTCCATAGCAAAAAGTTTGAAATACGACTTTCGTTACTGGTGCGAACCATCAAATCAATTGGCAACAAGTCGCCAGTATTCAAATATGTTTCGAATGTTTCGCGTGTAACAGGTTCACCATCTGCGATTGCAGCATTTACTGCATCAACAATTTCTTGCTGGCCGCCATAATTCAATGCAAACACAACTGTTCCGCCTGTATTTTCAGCAGATTCTTTTTCCAATTTGTCGCAAATATTTGCCAACTTTTTTGGTAATTTTTCACGAGTACCTACAACACGATAACGCAAGTTTTTTTCCAGCGCATTTTTCAAATTTTTTTTCATTTCCGTATAAAATAAATCCATCAGGAAATCCACTTCATCTTTGGAACGATTCCAGTTTTCTGTCGAAAAAACAAAAAACGTAATTGTTGAAACACCACGTTTCATGTACCAATCAACCAGATTTTCAAAGTTTGCAATACCAGCCTGATGTCCCATCAATGGTGGTAAACCACGTTTTTCAGCCCATCTACGGTTACCATCGCAAATAAAAGCAATATGCTGAGGGACTTTACCACTGGTAACAATTGGTTGTTTTTTTTGAAATAATTTTAACATGTGAAATTCCTGATTTTGTTATTTTAGACGGACATAATATCTGCTTCTTTTTCTTTTGCCATAGCATCTACTTCGGTGCCACGCTTATCAAAGACTTTTTGCAAATCGTCTTCAAACTTGCGCTGATCGTCTTCGGAAATTTCTTTGTCAGTAACTGCGCGTTTAATTTTGCCCATTGCATCTTGACGAATGTTACGCATTGAAATCTTTGCTTCTTCTGCGTATTTGCCAGCAACCTTGGTCAATTCGCGACGTCTTTCTTCGGTCAAAGGAGGCATATTCAAACGAATAACGCCGCCCGCTGTCATTGGATTTAACCCTAAACCAGAATCACGAATTGCCTTTTCTACCGCAGGCGCATTTGTAATATCCCAAACAGTTACGGACAATGTCTGATTGTCTGGTGTAGAAACTGTTGCAACCTGATTAATTGGCATTTCAGAACCATAAACAGGCACGCGAACTGCGTCCAGCAAATGTACAGATGCACGTCCTGTACGCAGACCTGCGTATTCACCCTTTAAAACTTCCAGTGTTTGTGCGGTTTTTTGTTCAACTTCTGATTTTAATAATTGATAATCCATGTATATCTCCTTAAATATATAAAAAGATTAGCAAATATATTTGACATTTGGCAAGAAGAAATATAGAATATATGACCGCAAGGGTGTAAAAATCCCATTAGCAGAAAAGTTTTGGGGTTGTAGCTCAGTTGGTAGAGCACTTGCATGGCATGCAAGGGGTCGTCGGTTCGAGTCCGATCAGCTCCACCACTTTCAGGTCATATGACCCACAGTATGGCGGATATAGCTCAGTTGGTTAGAGCGTTGGTTTGTGGTACCAAATGTCGCCGGTTCGAGTCCGGTTATCCGCCCCATTATTAAACGTCCCATCGGGGCGTGTTTTATTGAAAAAATTTGCATTTTGTGGTATAATAGACAACAACAAATGACGGCGTTATGCCGTTTTTTTATTTCCCGCCCACGCGGGTGTTTTTTATTTAAACAAAAGGATTAGCATGCAAACACCAAAATTTTTACAAGAACTGATATCATCACCCGAATATGGTGATAAAAACAGTGAAACATATAAACGTGCAACCAAGTATATGAATATTCTGTACCCTGGCACAGTACAATTTGATGCCACAGGTCGTATGATGCACCCAGAATACGATATGACATTGGAACAGTTTTATGATGCCCAGCATGAAATAGAAACGGAGTTCGAGTCCGATAAAAGTGAGGCAGAAGCAGATGTCCTGGACGCATACGGTGATTAGTTTGAAACAATCGGTTTTGAATTTAATATCGAAGAATATGTTGTTCCAGGTACGCCGATACCGGTCAAAGTTTTAATGCCGGCGGTCATGTATCAAAGCGCAGTCTGGAAACATTTGATTTGAATATTCCAGAATTCAAAATTGCGCCCAAGATATGGATATGGCACAGCGAACATGGTGAAAATACATGCTATGAATGTTCGGGGAACGATGGAACAGTCTATGAAAACAAAGAAGATATACCAGTTTGTCCCGTTCATCCAAACTGTCGCTGTTGGGTTGAAGAAATAGAGCTAGACAAAAATGGCAAGAAGATAGGCAGCAAGGTTTATAAAGGCCAAAAGCCAGAAATACAAAAGGCAAGTGCTATGAAAATGAGTGATAAAGGTATTGAGTGGTTAAAAGGTAAAGAAGACAGAGTGTTAGACAAGCGGGGCAATCATATTATATATGATGATGCTACGAAGAAAGCAGTAAATCCAAACGAGCCTTTACCAAAAGGTGCAACAATTGGCTATGGGCATTTGGTAAAGCCGGGTGAAGATTTTACAAACGGAATTACAGAACGGCAGGCGATTGCATTATTGCGTTCTGATATAGCCACGGCAGAACGCGCTGTGCAAGATAATATTACAGCACACATGTCGCAACCCCAATATGATGCCCTGGTATCTTTGGCGTATAATATTGGTGCAAGTGGTTTCAAAAATTCTACGGTTGTGAAATATATAAACAATCCAGATTTTCATAGCTCTGTTTATTCAGATTTGGAATCCGCATGGAAAGCGTGGA
>JAZOTB010000020.1:0-6336 GCA_045657405.1 Candidatus Enterousia sp. | reverse complement strand
AAAGTCAACGATATTTACATTTTTACATTTTCTTGCTTGCAATTAAAAATATGTTTCTATATAATAACTCACGCATGGAGCGTTGGCAGAGTGGTAATGCAGCAGATTGCTAATCTGTGACCGAAATTTTTGGTCCATAGGTTCGAGTCCTATACGCTCCGCCAAAAATTTACCCACCAAAAGGTGGGTATTTTTGTTGCGGACGGTGTCAAAGGTTCGATACGAAGTAGATTTTGGAAGTAAAACGCACCCCAAAACAAATCCCCCATTTCGGGGGATTTTTTAATGTTCTTCGCCAATATGTTCAGGTTGATATATCTCAACATCACGTGTCATTGATAAGAATTTGTCTGCACGACGAGATGACAATTCTTCAGCCGGAATTTCTTGCAGTTCTGTAATATGTTTAACCACAGAATTTGCTAGCAACTCCATTGTTGTTTGCCAATCTGTATGTGCACCACCCGCTGGTTCTGGAATAACTTCATCAATAACGTTCATATCTGCCATATCTTTTGAAGTTAACTTCATTGCTGCAGCAGCAACGGCTTTGTATTTGTTATCACGCCACAAAATACTTGCACAAGATTCTGGAGCAATAACAGAATATATCGCATTTTCCATCATTAATACACGATCACCTGTTCCGATTGCAATTGCACCACCTGAACCACCCTGACCTACATTTACTGCAACATATGGTGTTGCCACAGACAATCCCATCGCAATAGAAGATGCAACCGCTTGTGATTGTCCACGTTCTTCACCTTCACGACCGGCAAATGCTCCAGCTGTATCAAACAGTGAAATTAATGGCAATTTGAATTTTTCTGCCAATTTCATCATACGTTGGGCCTTGCGATAGCCATCTGGATTTGGCATACCAAAGCGATGTTTTTGACGTGTTTCAATTGTACGCCCCTGCTCTTGTCCAATAATAACTGCTGGTATTCCACGCCAGAAGCCAATACCAGACCCCATGGCTGCATCTTCGGCATACAATCTGTCACCTGCCAGGTATGTCCAGCGATCTACGATACCATTAATATAGTCCAAAAAGTGTGGACGATTTTCATGACGTGCCAACAATACTTTGTCATAAGCATCTGTTTCGCCCATACCACGTATCTTTTTAGAAACATCATGTACAGGTGTTGAAACGTTAATTTGTTTTGGTTCGCATGGTTGCTTTGTTAAAACTGCCAATATATTTGCAATTTTGTCGTGCAAATCACCACGCGCAACAACCATATCAACCATACCATGTTCATACAGATATTCTGCTGTTTGGAAATTAGATGGCAATTTTTCGCGTATATTTTGTTCAATAACACGACGGCCAGCAAAACCAATACGTGCACCTTTTTCAGCAATATGAATATCGCCCAACATGGCGAACGAAGCCGTCACACCACCAAACGTAGGATCTGTCAATAAAACAATATAAGGAATTCCATTTGCGTGCAGTTTATTTACCGCAACAGTTGTTCGCGCCATCTGCATCAAAGATAATATATTTTCTTGCATTCTGGCACCACCACTGGATGTAACCATAATAAAAGGTCTGTTTTCTGCAACAGCATGTTCAATCGCAGCGATAATCGCATCACCTGCAGCGCGCCCCATAGACCCCATCATAAAATAACCGTTTAATACACATACGGTTGAAGGGATACCGCCAATTGTACCATCTGCTGTTGTTACTGCATCATAACAACCTGTATCAGATCGTGCATCTTCAAGTCTGTCTTGATAAGAAATTCTGTCTTCAAAGTTTAATGGATTATCTGATACATTTGGCGGTGTCAGACGTTCCCAAGAATTATCATCAAACAGCAGGTCAAAACGCTGTTTCGGTGTCATAATAAACGCGCGACCACAGCGTGGACATATATATTTGTTTTCTTTGTAATCTTTGTAATATACCAGTTGTCCGCACGAGTCGCATTTTATCCACATTAATCTGCGAACACGTTCATAACGTTCGCGATTATGGTTTTTTATGCCCGATTTTTTACCAAATAACATAATTATTATCCATTCATTTTCTTGGTTAATTCACGACTTGGTTTGAATAAGATAGTCGTGCTGGCAGGTAAAGACATAGGTTGACCAGTGCAAGGATTATATCCAATTTTATTTGCACGTGCACGTGGTTGAAAGGTTCCAAAACCACGAATTTCTATTCTGTCGCCATTTGCAACGGATTCAATAACATAATCTGATACAGTATCAACAATTGCAGCAGCATCTGTTGAGCGCATATTCTTAAAGCGTACTTGGATAGATCTTACAATATCTGAACGTTTCATTTTTTATATTCCTTTATCTTGTTCTTATATTATTGATGTCTTGTCGCATTTTATCAAGAACAAAGTTTAATATTTTATATGAAATGGTTCCTGTAAATATTAAACAAGATATACGATATAATTTACTGCATTATCAATAAAACGAGAAATCTATGATAAAATTCAAAACGAAACTGACAATTCTTAATAATCCAGGCAGTGACAATCCTGTATTTTACTGGTTCAAAATACCAAAGGAAGGTCACGCACATCAAAACACACACCATCATGTTCAGGATTCCACTGAAACAATTCCATAACGACAGTTTTTTCTGGTGTAAATTGGACGCCTTCGGATTTTAACATACGATATTGAACATCAGGCATACCAGGGTTCAATACACCATCTTTGAAAACAACGCGATACCATGGCAGGTGCCACGATGCCCGATTATTAGATGCATATCCAACAAAACGTGCACATTTTGGTCGTCCAATCATTTGTGCGATTTGTCCAAAGGTTGCAACACGCCCATATGGTATGCGTGCAACAACATCATAAACCTGTTCATTAAATGTTTTTGTCATGATATGTCAGTGTATCGCAGGCATAAAAAAAGTCAAATAATATGGCTTGCAAAATAATCCCATGGTGGTTATAATCCCAGTCACGGAGACGTGGCAGAGTGGTTGAATGCGCGCGACTCGAAATCGTGTATACGGTAACCCCGTATCAAGGGTTCAAATCCCTTCGTCTCCGCCAGAATTTAAATGCCCGTTTTGGTGTTTCTGTGCGTTAAGAGCATAACGCAAATATTTTTTATCACATAGAAAAAAATTATTACCGCCACCCTAATGTTCTGATAACTTTTGGCACAGAATGATCTGCCACATATCGTGCCTCTACTTCTATCAAGACATTTTGATAGTCATTAAAGTTTTGATCTGGTTGAACATAATGTTGTTTAGATAATCTAACAAATGGATCGGGTATAGAACTTTTATACACAGATTGAAAACTATGTGTATTTTCATGAATTATTGTCACTAAAGCATCACTTGCATTCAAATAATTTTCTATATTATAAGAAAATTCTCTACTCATACCTGCGCTTGGCCCGCGATGCCATCCCCAGTTATCTGGATTCGAATTGTCAAATGATATCACAGTATCACCAACACGCGCTCTGCGTTCTCGGGTAACAATATCATGTACTTCGATTACAAATTGTTTTTTTTCATATTCTGATAATTTTCTCCAATTTTTCCCCATTTGTACCAAATCGGCATTTTCGCTTATTCTACGAATTGTTTCATTAGCAATATCTTCTGCCAACAATCCTGCTTGACGTTCATTAAAAGCACCAACTGCTTTCATAGCTTCTATAATATCATGGTCAGTACCACCATTACGCTTTACGGAATAAATGTAGTCCAATTTACGTCTAAGAACATCTTCGGGCATATCGTTATACACTTTATCAAAAATACCACGACCACGAATACTTCCACCACTATACCCCTTTAACCAGTTTGTTGGTGCGTCTGCCCACTGTTGGAATATGTTTTCTTTTGATACACCAATAAATTTTTCCCCACCAATCGTTTGATTTGCTGAAACATAAAACCCATTGTTTCGCAAGGTCTTTATAATATTATTCACATCATCTGTGTCGTTTATGAAAATACGATAATAATCACGCCCTAACCTGTTACTAGCTGCAGGCCTGAAAACAGGTGTTTTATTAAATTTGCGCAATAAGTCATTTATATCAATAACTTTGACAAGCTTTCTAAATCTCATATATTGCCCATCTTGAAATAATTCCACACCATCATCTATCAGGCTGTTATTCAATACCTGCCAATCAGACATTGATAATCTTTCTATTGGCAAACCAACGCTGTGTCCCAGCCGTTTGAAATCATCCAGGTATTTTGTAAAATTCTTGCTGGCGATATAACGCAATCGTGCAACATCACGCACAACATTATCAAATTTTGACAATAGTTTTTCTGGCTGAATAAAAAACAATCCTGCCAACAATGCACCACTCGCCAAATTTCTGCCCTGTTTTAATAACGAAATTTCAGATTCAGATGCGGCCCTGATATATTCTGAATCACCAATATTTGCAGTTATATTTGCAAAAACATCAGATAATATTTTTTGATCTTCGGGTGCCAATAATGACATTTGTCCAACAACCAATTGATAATTTTGTCTGATTGTTTCTGATAAACAATATTTATTTTCAACAGATTTGATACCACTGATACGAACAGCATCTGATAAAATTCCTGTTGTATCTTCGGAACACGATATAACACGTGCCAAGAAATCCTGATAATCGTTATAAGGTATTTTTCGTTGCCAATCTTGAACTGCAGCAAACGCTAAATCTGTTCCAATAGACACAACAACTGGTACTAATGCCGCACCATCTGTTAAAACCGTCACAGCAATCCCAGCAGCGATTTCGCCAACCAGATTTACTGTGTTTTCAGTTACCACACCATCTAATATACAACCACCACGAACACGATCATAGTGAGTTCCTATGCTATGCCCACTAGCCTTTATCTGCTCACCTAATAATTTACACTGCTCTTCATCCAACCCCCTGCAATTTCTGCCATCTGATTGTCCGCTATGATTCAAGCATGCCAAACGTGATAATCCAGCATTTTTTGAATATCGCGCGGATTCACTTAAATCTTCAAACGCAAAATTGATACACTTATCATCTAAATAACATGTTAAAACATCACTACTTAATATATTACCATCCAAAGTTTTGCTGTTATGTCTGGGGGCTTGGTTACAGTGGAACGAAGAAATATTTATTTTACGTGCAGATAATTGCTGTGTAACATAATCTTTGATATAATTTTCCAATGCTGGCGAAAATGGATACTGAACATCTTGGAATATTGTATCATCCAGACTATAATCCGTTGCAGCAGTACATATGTTTGTAACAAATTTTACAGCACAAAATGTTTCTGTATTATTCAAACTAGATGAAATATTTTGTACACTTGATTCCATGCCAAAACGCTTCAAAGATTTACTAAGTTTTTCGCATACAGTCGTATCAACAGTATTATAACCAACCGCACAACCAGAATCATTGTTTATGCGTTCCAAACTGCACCCAGAATCATGAAATTCAACATTATGAATATTTCCAACCGCACGTAATGTATCTTTGTGTATCTCTGTTTCTGTACTTTGATTTACATCATCAAATTTGAATTCATAATATGTCTTGGATAATTTAGATGTACACTTTACATAATCATTAAGCGGATTTACTATACCTGGGCGAACATCATCGGAACATTCAATATCGTCGTTGTATTTTACATGTGCATATTCTTTTGATAATGCAATCGCTTGTCCAAGTTGAACATCTATGCCATTAACAATCGCATAAAACACATCATCTATGCAATGTTCTGTGCCACCGGATTTACCTTTGTCCATACCACATACTTCGTAATATGTATATGTTCCCTCTTCAAGCAATGCCTGTACAAAATTATTGCAATTTGTTTTCCCATCAGGTTGCGTAATATCCCAACCAGCCGCAGTACACACCCTGTACAAACCAGACACAGACATTGTGGAATCACCACTGGTCATTAACTGTGCATTATACTCTTGTAGTGCAGGAACCTGATATTCGGGAGATACGTGGCTTAGAAATACTTGTTCTGCAACATCTGGCTCAATGTAAATATTTGCATTGGCAATACAGCATATTGGTATCATAAAAACACCAAGGAATATCTTCTTTATCATTTCAATACCCCTGTACATTTTTCTGCAACAGTTGCTACTTGTTTTATCGCAGATATTTGAGTTGCGTTAAATACAGTCGCTGTTAATGATGATGCAGTCGCACCAACAGATAATATGTTCGCCGCTGTGTTAAGATTTTTTTCGTGCTGTTTGCCTTCTGATGTATTGTTATCGCGCACATTGTTGCTATTTGCAACACCAGATGTAACCGTTCCGGCCAAACCAGTAGCAGCACCA
>JAZOTB010000019.1:0-1456 GCA_045657405.1 Candidatus Enterousia sp. | reverse complement strand
GAAAAATTAAATCGTATGGCAATTTGGAACCAATACCAATGTGTTGTTACATATAACTTTGCTCGTTCAGCTTCTTACTTTGAAAGTGGAATTGGTCGTGGTCTTGGTTTCCGTGATACTTCTCAGGATATGCTTGGTGCAGCTCACCAACTTCCAAAAGAAAGAATTCGTGAACGTTTGTACGATGTTGCTGCAACTCAATTTGAAGATGGTTCAGCTTATCACCAGTTCCAACCTTTAACAAAACGTGGAAACGCTGACATTGGTTCAAACTTCAACGACGATCCACTTTGGCTTGTTCTTGGGGTAGGAAACTACATTCGCGAAACTGGCGATGAAGATTTCTTAAAAATTGATGTTCCTTTTGATAATTCAGAAACAAATAAAGCAACAATGTTTGAACACTTGCGTCGTTCTTACAACTACATTCCAAATCACCTTGGTCCACACGGGCTTCCATTAATTGGACGCGCAGACTGGAATGACTGTTTGAACTTAAACTGTTTCTCTACAAATCCAAACGATTCTTTCCAAACTTGTACAAATAAAGAAGGAAAAAATGCTGAATCTGTTATGATTGCTCAAATGTTTGTTTACGTTACTCCAGATTACGCTGCAATGTGTAGAATTATGGGGGATGAAGCAGAAGCAAAACGCGCAGAAGAACTTGCTGCAAAAATGGAAGAAGCAATTTGTACAGTTGGTTGGGACGGAGAATGGTATCTTCGCGCTTATGATGATTTTGGAAACAAAATTGGTTCAAATGAATGCGAAAACGGAAAAATCTTTATTGAAACACAAGGTTTTGGTACAATGGCTAAAATCGGTAAAGATAAAGGTTATCCAGAAAAATCTTTGGACAGCGTAAAAAAATATCTTGATTCAAAATACGGTATTGTAATTCTTTGGCCAGCTTATCAGGATTATCACGTTGAACTTGGTGAAGTTTCATCTTATCCACCAGGATACAAAGAAAACGGTGGTATTTTCTGTCACAACAACCCATGGGTAATCATTGGTGAAATTGTAAACGGTCGTCCACAAGACGCATTTGAACACTACAAAAAATTTGCTCCAGCTTATGTAGAAGAAATTTCAGAAATCCACAGAGTTGAACCATATGTTTACTGTCAAATGGTTGCTGGTAAAGAAGCTCGCCGCGAAGGTGAAGGTAAAAACTCTTGGCTTACAGGTACAGCCGCTTGGAACTTTGTAACATTGAGCCAATACATTTGTGGTCTTCGTCCAAGTCACAACGGTTTGGAAATTGAACCACGTTTACCAAATCACATCAAAACTGCTGAAATTACACGTGTTTTCCGTGGTGTAACTTACCACATTACTGTAGAAAACATCAAAAATGATGGTCACGTAAAACTTGAAGCAAAAGGCGCTCTTATCAACGGAACTGTTGTAAAAGCAGACGCTGGTGTGAAAGATGTTTATGTAAAAGCAA
>JAZOTB010000018.1:0-19245 GCA_045657405.1 Candidatus Enterousia sp. | reverse complement strand
GGCGTTAGTTGGTGAAAACGAGTGTTAACGAAGTTTGAACCATACGTAGCGAAAGGGGCCCATAGAGCGAAAGCGAATATGGGAATCAGACAATCCCTCCGCTGCTACCAGAATTTCCCGGTGTTCCGGGATTTTTTATTTTGTAAAAAATTTCCGATTATTGGATTCTTTTCTGTTCCTTTTGTTTCTTGTGAATTATATCATATTGTTTACTGTTTTGTTAGAATATATGTGTTTTTACCCTTGTTGACTTTATTTTGTTATTTTGCAATAATCACTTAGGTTATTATAAAAAGGAAAGGAATTATGCGTAAGTTTATTGCAGTTTTGATTGCATTGTTACCTGTGTCTGCGTTTGCAAATCCGGCATGTCCAGTATGTACGATTGCAATTGGGGCAGGGTTGGATATTGCTCGTCGTTTGGGTGTTCCAGACAGTGTTGTTGGTCTGTGGGCCGGTGCATTATTAACATTGTTGGGATACTGGACTTTGAAGTTTATGGATAAAAAAAAGTGGCATTTTTGGGGTCGTGATGTAATTGTTATATTGGCTTCAATTGCAATGGTTGGTTTTGTTTATATGGGGGTTGTGGAATATAATCCGACGTTAATTTGTGGTGGTCTGGTTATGGATCCCGTATTGTTTGGAACGCTGTGTGGCGCGTTGATATTTATATTAACATCTAAACTGTATCAATGGATGAAAAAGAAAAATGGTGGTCATGCACACTTTCCATTTGAAAAAGTTGTATTGCCAATTGTTGCGTTAGCATTGGCCAGTTGGGCAATGATGTTGTGTTTTTAATTTAATTGGGGGTTTTAAGAATGAAAAAAATTAAATCTGTTCAAGAGTATGTAGAAGCGCTGGATGCTGCAAAAAAAGTTAATCCAAAAGATTTATCCAGCGATCAAGATTTAACAATTGGTATTATGAACTTGATTTCAATAGAAGAACATTTGATGTTTTCTGGTGCAAAAACAGGCAAACATGAATTCTATGATTTAATTAACGAAGTTCGTGAAATGCGTAAAAACGCAATGTTGAAAATTATTCCATCATACGAAGGTGAAGTATGGTGTATATCTAAACATTTGTTGGCTGCGGCTATGCGTGTTTTTGAAGTTGGAACCAAAGCATTGGCGTCTGGGGATAAAAAAACAGCATATGAATTGTTTGATCAGTCATATGAACTGTATTCTATGTTCTGGGGCTTGAATATGGGGATGCTGACAGGTGAAGCAAAAAAAACAACTAAAGCACAAAAGGTAGAAAAAACAGCAGTTGATAAAGAGGTTGCTTCTGAAAAAGGTAAAGTGTCAAAGTTAAAAGCATGGGTTAAGAATGCTGTTAACTGTTGTATAGAATAAAATTAAATATCTTAGTATTTATAAAGCGGGTTGGTAATGACGTAATGTACAATGTTACACAAGTCATTATTAACCCGCTTATCTTTTTTTATAATTTAATTAAAATATACTTATTAGACTTATTCCAAGTACCGCTGCGATAATCGCACCAATGGTAAGTGGCCAAAAGTATTTGTTTACGATTGTATTTGCACGTTCTTGGAAAAAATATAAGAGTGTTGCAAGTATCGCAAAGCGACCTGTGCGAAATATTGCAGATACGGCCAAAAATAAAAACATTGGATAACCAATAAATCCAAGCCATATTGCAAGTAATTTATATGGTATTGGTGTTACAGCAGTTAAAACAATTATTAATATGCCATATTTTGAAAACATTGGTTTTATTGCTGTTTCTATTAGTTCTGGATTTGAAAAAGTTTCAATTAACCAAATGCCAACAGAATCATATAGCCACATACCAATTAAGTAAGCAATTGCACCACCAACCAATGAACCAAGAGATGCTGCGACTGTAATAGGTAATGCGCGTTTTTTATTTGCAATAATTGGTGGTGTCATGAATACTTCGGGTGGAATAAATAAAAATATAGATTCACATATTGTTAAAAAGAATACAATCCATGAATAACCGCGTGATTCTGATTTTTTTAATATAAATTCTGAAAATTTCATATTTTTCCCCATACACATTGTAAATTTTACTTGATTGTAATTTAATATTTAATATTTTACAATCATATAATAAACAAAGGTTGATATATAAAATGCCAAAAAAACAGTTTAATTCAAATCGCTCGGAACGTATCGCGAGTAAAGTTCAAACATTGGTTGCAGAAATATTGCGTGATAATTGGTCTGATGATGCGTTGATTTCTGGTGTGTCGTTGGTTGGTGCAGATTCGCACGGTGGTTTACAATTTGTACGTTTATTTTTCTATACACGCAATCAAGATATAGATACTGTTCAGAAGAGGTTGGATGAAATAACACGCAGTGTGCGTTTTGAACTGGCGGGGCGTATGAATCAAAAGTATGTTCCGGATGTCAGGTTTGTATATGATGATACATTGGAACGTGCTGCCAGAATTGATGAATTGTTAAATAATTTGAAATAATAAAAAATACCTTGCTAATGCGGAAATACTGGTTTATTATTGCCGCATCTAAGCACAGGTGTTTTTATGAAGCAAAGTAATATCAGAAATTTTTCTATTGTTGCGCATATTGATCATGGTAAATCAACATTATCAGATAGATTGATTGAATTTACAGGTGGTTTGCAATCACGTGAAATGAAGGCTCAGGTCTTGGATTCAATGGATATTGAACGTGAACGCGGTATTACAATCAAGGCACAGACTGTGCGTTTGAATTACAAAGCAAAAAATGGTGAAACGTATCAATTGAATTTGATGGATACACCTGGGCATGTGGACTTCTCGTACGAGGTGTCTCGTTCATTGGCTGCATGTGAAGGTGCGTTGGTATTAGTTGACGCAACCCAGGGGGTTCAAGCACAAACGTTGGCAAATGCATATTTAGCATTGGATAATGATTTGGAAATGTTGCCTGTTTTGAACAAGATTGATTTGCCATCTAGTGATGTTGAGGGCACACGTGAACAAATTGCGGATGTTATTGGATTGGATGCAAATGATGCGCTGGCTGTATCTGGCAAGACGGGTGATGGTGTTCCAGAATTATTAGAAGAAATTGTTAATAAATTACCGCCACCACATGGTAACGAAACAGCAAGTACACGTGCCTTATTGGTTGATTCTTGGTATGATTCTTATTTAGGTGTTGTGATTCTGGTGCGTGTTGTTGATGGTTCTTTGGCGCGTGGTCAAAAGATTAAATTTATGGCAACTGGTGCAGAATATGTTGTTGATAAAATTGGTTACTTTACACCAAAAATGGTTAATGTGGATAAACTAAACACAGGTGAAATTGGTTTTATTATAACTGGTATGAAAACAATTCATGACTGCAAAGTTGGTGATACAATCATTGATGCAAAATCAGAAAATGCACAAATGTTACCTGGTTTTAAGCCATCTGTTCCTGTGGTGTTTTCTTCTTTCTTTCCGGTAGAGGCTGATGATTATCCAACTTTTCGTGAAAGTGCAGAAAAATTGGCGTTAAATGATGCGTCTTTTATGTTTACTGTGGAAAAATCATCTGCGCTGGGGTTTGGTTTGCGTTGTGGTTTCCTTGGGTTATTACATATGGAAATTATCAGTGAGCGCTTATCACGTGAATTTAATTTGAATTTGATAAATACTGTACCAAGTGTGCTGTACAAAATTCATTTGCGCAACGGTGAAGTGATTGATTTAGAAAATCCAGCAGATATGCCAGAGGCTACACGTATTGCTTCTATTGAAGAACCATGGGTCCGCGCAACGATTATGATGCCAGATAAATATATGGGTGGAATTATGTCTTTGTGTGCAGAACGACGCGGCGTTCAAGAAAATATTTCTTATGTTGGTAATCGTGCTGTGTTGGTATATCAATTGCCATTGGCAGAAATAGTTTTTGATTTTTATGACAGGGTAAAGTCAATATCGTCTGGATATGCATCTTTTGATTATGTTGTATATGGATATCAGGCATCTGATTTGGTTAAGGTTAATATATTGGTTAATGAAGAAAATGTAGAGCCTTTGTCTTTTATGTGTCATCGTTCTTTTGCAGAAAAGCGTGGTCGCCAAATTGTTGAGAAATTAAAAGATTTAATTCCACGTCATCAATTCAAAATACCATTACAGGCTGCAATTGGTGGAAAAATTATTGCGCGTGAAACTATTGCTGCGTATCGCAAGGATGTTACTGCAAAGTGCTATGGGGGGGATATAACACGTAAGCGCAAGTTGTTGGAAAAACAAAAAGAAGGTAAAAAACGTATGCGTTCTTTTGGTAATGTAGAAATTCCACAATCTGCATTTATTAATGCGTTAAAAGTGTCTTAGTTAAAAGGTTAAAATATGAAATGGTTTATTTATTTATTTAAAACCTCATGGGCGCAGAAAAAACAAGATTGGGCAGAATTTGAAAATCTGAAACAAGAAATAAAATCTGCAAATGTTTATTTGTGCAACATGGCAAGAAAACTGGAACATACTTTTTTTGAAGAAGAATCCTATGATGAGTATGATGCTTGTTTGAAAAAGCGTTTAATGTATGTGCGTGTAAAGTTGGTTGATGCACCAAGTTATGAACAAGAATTAATGACTTTTCAACCTAGTCGTTGTAAGAACTTTGCGCCAATTGGCGATGAAAAACCGTGTACTTGTTATCAGTGTGGTGCATATGCAAAAAATAGAGAATATTTTGATGCAAAACAAACATTGAAAGAGTTAACAGATACACGGAAAATGTTTTGGAAAGTTAAGTTTAATCAAAATACAAAATAAAAACATAGGGGGCCAAAAATGGCACACCAATTTTATTTTAATTCGTATATTCTAGATAGTTTGCCTGCACCCCAGTCTGGGTTTGATGTTGTGCAAGATACTGCAGAACCAAGATTACGTATGTATATAACTTGTCGTGGTGTTAAAACGTTTTTTGTGCGCAAGCGTGTCCATGGGAAAGATAAACGTATTCTTATTGGAAAATATCCTGATATAGATATTGATGATGCGCGTGATATGGTGCATGTTGTTCTAGAAAATGCAGTAAAAAAGACTGTTGCACGCAGAAAAAAAATCAAGTTTAAAGATTTTTTGGATTTGTATATAAAAAATAAGGTGCGGCGTAATGAAGATTCTTGTGCAAAATTGGTACGTGCTGTAAATTTGCATTTGTCAGAATTGTTTGATGAATATGTTTCTGATATAAATACAAATATGTTGACTGATGTTGTGCAAAAAATTTCAGGACCTGCAATAAGAATGCGTATGCAAGAATTTTTGCAAAGTATTTTTAATTATGCGATAGAATCGGGGTATCTGAAAAATAACCCAGCAAGTGAATTAGAAAAAGTACAACAAAATCGTCGTGTGCGACCATTGAACAAGGCTGGATTAAGACGCTTGGTAAAGGCAATTGATAAGCAAGAAGATATCGTTTTGCGAGGTGCTTTTTATATGTTGATTTATGGTTTTGCGCCACGTTCAAAAATATTTTCAATGGCATGGGAGGATTTAGATTTTAATCATGATATGTGGTTGTCTAGACCTTTGTCAGATAGGGCAATTTTATTGTTACAAAATTTACCACAAGATGGTCAGTGGGTTTTCCCAAGTCATGGTGGAATGCATTTGACTGATCCGCGTACATCATGGCGTCGTGTTGTAACAGATGCTGGTATTCCAAATTTAACAATGGATGATGTGCATAAATTTTTAATGCGTCAGGTTGTTTGGGCATCAGATAAAGAAGACTTGCGTGCTAATTTTAATGCGTTGTTAGATGATGTTTTAGCAGACGATAAGCAGTTTTAGATTTTTATGGTTTTGTTATTGTTTGTTATAATTGCTTGACAGTATATTATGAAAATGATAGTCTTATTCATAATGACGGTCACGGTATGGACCAAAAAGTTTAACTAAAATAAAGGAAAAGATATGACAACTTTTGAACAAGTAAAAAAAATCGTAGCTGAAAAACTGGGTGTGCCAGAAGAAAAAGTTACAGAAACAGCTGCATTTGTTAATGATTTGGGTGCTGATTCTTTGGATGTTGTTGAATTCGTTATGGAAGTCGAAAAAGAATTTGATATTACAATTCCAGATGATGCTGCTGCAAAATTGGAAACTGTTGGTGATGCAGTAAAATATATTGAAGAACACAAGAAAAACTAATTTTTGTTTTTTTTCTAAGAGTTTAAATCCGCTGGCTGTTGGCTGGCGGATTTTTTTTGCTGTATTTTATTGTAAAAACAGTTATGATACAGGCATATGTTAATTATATAAAGGAATACAAAATATGAAAAGAGTTGTTGTTACTGGTATGGGAATTGTTTCTCCTGTGGGAACCGGTGTTGAATACGCATGGAAAAATGTTGTGGCTGGAAAATCGGGTGTAAGAAAAATAGATTCTTTTGAAGTTTCTGATTTGGCATCACAAATTGCAGGTATTCCACAGCATGGAACAGAACCGGGTATGTTTAATCCAGATGCAGTGGTTGAACCACGTGAACAACGTAAACTTGATAAATCTATTGTGTATGGAATTGTTGCTGCTGATGAAGCAATCAAAGATGCTGGTTTGGATTCTTATGAGGGTGATAAAGAACGTATTGGTGTTTCAATTGGTAGCGGTATTGGTGGTTTGAATACAATTTATGAAAATTGTATTGAGTTGCATAATGGTGGTCCACGTCGTGTTAGTCCTTTCTTTATTCCAAAAGGTATTATTAATATGACTGCGGGTAATGTATCTATTAAATATGGATTCAAAGGACCGAATATTTCAACTGTAACAGCGTGTGCTACAGGTGCACATTCAATTGGCGAAGGTGTGCGTTTGATTCAACATGGTGATGCAGATATTATGGTTTGTGGTGGTACCGAAGCTGCGGTTGGTCGTATCGGATTGGCTGGGTTTTCTGCGATGCGCGCATTAAGTACACGTAATGATGAACCAGAAAAAGCATCGCGTCCATGGGATAAAAATCGTGATGGATTTATTATGTCCGAAGGTGCTGGTATCTTGGTTTTGGAAGAATACGAACATGCTGTAAAACGTGGTGCAAAAATCTATGCTGAAGTTGCGGGTTATGGTTTGTCTGGTGATGCATATCATATTACAGCCCCAGCCGAAGGTGGTGAAGGTGGTCTGCGTGCAATGAAGGCTGCAATCAAAGATGCAGGCTTAACAGTTGATGATGTTGATTATATTAATGCGCATGGAACATCAACAGGTTTGGGTGATATGGGTGAATTGACAGCGGTTAAAACATTGTTTGGTGATTTGCCTGTGTCTATGTCATCAACAAAATCTGTAACTGGTCATTTGTTGGGTGCGGCTGGCGCAGTTGAGGCGATATTCAGCGTGCTTGCAATTCGTGATGGAATTGTGCCACCAACAATCAACTTAGACGAACCAGAAGATGCAGTTGGTGATTTTGACTTGGTTCCACATGTTGCAAAACAACGCAAGGTTGATGTTGTAATCAGCAATTCTTTTGGGTTCGGTGGAACAAATGCATCTTTGGTCTTAAAAAAGATGTAAAAAAAGGATAATTATGAATTTTGCTTTGTTGAAAAAAATCTTGATTATTCCAAGTGCAAATATATGGCTAAATCGTACAGAGATTGGAAATGTTTCTGGTGCAAAGGTTTATGAGTATTCTTTTGGTGGATTAGATATGTCAAAGGTTGTTGTACGTGGTGTTGAAACTAATAATCCAAAATTGCAATTTGCATCACAGGATTATGGTGTCTTTGTAGATGGTGAAAAACTGAATCTAGACCAGCAGCAGTATTTGGAAATATTTGGTTTGTGTGGATACAGATTTGATTTTGTTCAGCTTAAAAAAGTCCAACAACAAACACAAGGCAGATAGTTGTATAGAAAAATACAAAGGTGGCATAATGTCTGATATGCTGGCAGAAATCTTGGCGGACGTGAATGTAAATATGGGTCGGGTTAATACTTTTGCCAAGGAAAGTAACAAACAAG
This sequence comes from Candidatus Enterousia sp., assembly GCA_045657405.1. GTDB lineage: Bacteria > Pseudomonadota > Alphaproteobacteria > Rs-D84 > Rs-D84 > Enterousia. The sequence goes on along the minus strand of JAZOTB010000018.1, from coordinate 11,242 downwards.
AGAAATGTACAGGTTGTGATGCAGGTTGTGTACTAACTTCGTATATAGATAACTGGAAGGCGGGATTTGTTGTCGCAACGCCATATATTTTAAATGGTATAGGTGTGGTGGAATATGTCGGCTCAGATGGCAAGCTTTGTTATCCGCAGGTGGGTGTTTCGGGGGATAAGATTCGTGACGAAAAAGATTTAGAAAAAATACATGACAAGGTTTTAGACAACGCACGAAAGTGTGTTATAGAACTGTGTCCGCTGTACAAAGTACGTTAAAATAAAACCGCCCGATTGGGCGGTTTTTTAGACCATAAATGGCAGGTTTTCCAAAGTGCCTTCTGCAACACGTACATTAACGTCAATCATCATAAATATTGAATCTGGTGTGGATAATTCGTGTTCGGCAAAAATACTGGAATCTAATAAGTGACTTGTATTAACAGATAGTTTTGTTATTAAATGGTCGTCATCTAGTAATGTATAAATTGGTCCAATGTTGTTTGGTGTGTTTGAACCGATTTCATGTTCGTTTTGTGGGCAGCGTAGTCCATCCATAATTGTTTTTACACGATTATCAATATCGCTGCGTGGAACGCCTACGATTTCTGGGTGCAACATTTGAATATCAAGTTCTGCAATTAGTTTTAGATTTGGGGTGATAATAGGGTTCCAATCTATTCCGCCAATGTGTTTTGTGCTAATGGGGCTTTTTGTTGGGTTTGGAACCATGTATTGTGTTAAATTGTTCCAAGGACTGTGTTCAACTAGTTTTTTTAATTGCGGATGAAATTGCATACGGATATCTGCAATATGTTGTGCGCGTTTTTTTGGATTGATTAAAATATCGCCGAAATATAATAATTTAAATTTCATTTTTTGCCCCTTTTTACTTGATAATTATACCAGAAATTGCTATGTTTTACATAGAAAAAAGAAAGGAAAATTAAATGTCTGTAAATAATGAATATACTGGTGATTCCATTAAGGTATTAAAAGGGTTAGAGGCGGTTAAAAAACGCCCCGGAATGTATATTGGTGACGTTGGTGAAGGTGGTGCCGGTTTGCATCATATGATTTACGAAGTTGTTAATAATTCTATTGACGAAGCAATGGCGGGTTACGCAGATACTGTGTATGTGTCGTTAAATGCAGATGGCAGTGCAACTATTCGTGATAATGGTCGTGGTATGCCGTTTGATATAAATCACGAAACAGGTCGCAGTGCACTTGAACTGATTATGTGCGAATTGCATGCAGGTGGTAAGTTTGATAATGAAAGCAATGGTGCTTATAAGGTTTCTGGTGGTTTGCATGGTGTTGGTGTGTCTGTTGTAAATGCGTTGTCAAAGTGGTTAGAAGTACGCGTATGGCGTGGTGATAAAGAAGCATTTATGTCATTTGCAGATGGTGTGCCAACATGCGATTTGAAAATTACAGAAAATAAATCAGGTATTGAACATGGAACAGAAGTTACTTTCTTGCCATCGGCAGAAACATTTACAGGCACAGAATTTAGCTTTGATACAATGGAAACTTGGTTGCGTGAACAATCTTATCTGAATGCAAATGTAAAAATTCTTTTAGAAGATCTGCGTGGCGCAGAAAAGAAAGAACGTGAATTCCACAGTGTTGATGGTTTGAAAGGGTTTGCTACATATTTGGATAAATCCAAAGAACTGTTGAATAAAGAACCTATTCAAATGATAAAACAGCAAGAAGATACATATATTGAAATTGTATTACAGTGGACAACTGCATATACAGAAACGTCTTTGTGTTTTACAAATAATATTCCAAATCGTGATGGTGGAACTCATTTGGCTGGGTTTCGTGCAGGGTTAACACGTGCAATAAATAAATATATTGCAGAAAAAGGAACTAAGAAAGATATTAATTTATCTGGTGAAGACTTCCGCGAAGGGTTAACAAGTATTGTTAGTGTAAAAATACCAGATCCAAAATTTGGATCACAGACCAAAGATAAATTGGTGTCCAGTGAAGTTCGTCCAATCGTTGAAAGTACAGTGTCAGAAATGCTGTATGAATTTTTGGATGAAAATCCTGCAATTGCAAAAACGATTGTTGATAAAATTATAGAAGCAGCGACCGCGCGTGAAGCAGCACGCAAGGCACGTGAATTGTCGCGTAAAAAGACTGGGCCAGAATTAGGTGGATTGCCTGGAAAGTTGGCTGGATGTTCAGAACGTGATCCTGCAAAATGCGAATTGTGTATTGTTGAGGGGGATTCTGCTGGTGGTACGGCAAAGCAGGGACGTGACCGTAAAACACAGGCTATATTGCCACTGCGTGGAAAGATTTTGAATATTGAACGTGTGCGTTTTGATAAAATGTTAGGTTCCGATACAATTGGTGCGCTGATTACAACTATGGGTGCTGGAATTGGAAAAGATGAATTTGATATTGAAAAAATGCGCTATCACAAAGTTATTATTATGACCGACGCGGACGTTGACGGTCAACATATTCAAACATTGTTGATGACGTTCTTTTATCGTCATATGCCACAGGCAATTGAACGTGGTTATATCTATGTTGCAAAACCACCTTTGTATGGTGTGACACGTGGAAAACAGCAAATTTATTTGCAGAATGAACGTGAAATGGATGACTATTTGATGGAACAACTTGCAACAGATGGTATGATAGAAACATCTAATGGTGTTCAGGTTTCTGGTGCGGATTTGAAACGTTTATTAGGATTGGTACTGGATATGCGTAATTGTTTACAACCATTAAATCATATTGTTCCATTGCGCTTTGTAGAAGCGTTGGCGTTAAATGGTGCGTTTGAAAATCAGACATCTGAAAATTTTGTTGCTGTGCAGAATATGCTTGATGCCCAAGAATTAGAATTTGAACGTGGTTGGAAAGTGTTAAGTACAGATTCAGGAATTGAAATTACTCGTACGTTGCGTAGTGTAAAAGAAACATATTTATTACCTGTTGAAAAAATCAATGGTATGGAAATTCGTGGCTGGCATAGATTAAACGGTCGTGAAGAATTAATGGAAATGTTTAGCAAACCAACAACATTGCGTGTAAAATCAAAGTCACAAAAGATTTGGGGCGCATTAACATTGTTGAATACTGCATTTGAATATGCCAAGACAGGATTAAAGATTCAACGATACAAGGGTCTTGGTGAAATGAATGCGGAACAGTTGTGGGAAACAACAATGGATCCAAATCATCGTTCTTTGTTCCAAGTAAAAATTGATGATGCTGCCAAGGCAGATGAGGTTGTATCTATGTTGATGGGTGATGTGGTTGAACCGCGTCGCGACTTTATTGTTGAAAACGCATTGGAAGCAAATTTAGACGTATAAAAAATGGCACAGGATAAAACCTGTGCCGTGATTTTATAAGAGGTTTAAAATGTTAGAACAAGATTTTCAAATCAAGTCAGATGGTACTATTATTCGCGATGAAATTACATCTAATTCTGATGAAGATATGTTGATGCAAGAATATACGTTACTTGCATACGAAGTGCATCACGCCAGACACCCAACACAAGACCCAGAAAAAATCGCAAGATATGAAGAATTGAAAAGAATCTTGAAAATAGATGAAGAAAAACAAGGAAATGCTTTTTCTAAAGCAAAAGCGAAAATTCTTTCAAATATGAAACCAAAAGATAATTCTTTATTAAAATTGGCAATTGCAAATCAAAAAAATAAAAATTAATAATTTTTATAGGGTTTTATCGGAGAAAAAATATGTTTGTGTCTTCTAAGAAAGCAATTTTAAAAGAGAAAATTGAAAGGTTAGAAAAAGAATTGTTAGAATTGTCTAATAATTTATCTGAATCTCAACTTGGTTACAAGCGTAAAAAATTGCAGCAATTAAAACAAGAATTGGCTGATTTTAATAAAAATCAATTTAATAGCGCGTCTAATAAATTAAAGCAGGGTATGCTTCAACAAGATATGATGGCGGAAATGGCGCAGGGGCAAGGACGTGATTAAAATGTTTTCTGCAAATTGGTTTTTTGATTTAGAAAAACAATTGCGAGATAGCGGACAGGATTCCGATAATCAGTCATTTGACGAAATTTTAAAAAATTTACAAAATAAAAAAATATATTCACCAGATGTTTTTGCTTCGCATTGTATTTATGTGATTTTGGCAGGTGGTTTTTCACAGCAAACTGCAAAAAAAATTCACGCTAAGATAACAGAATTATTACAGTTGCGTGGTGCAGATTTTGATGTGCTGATAAAAATATTTAATAACAAAAACAAGATAAATGCGATTTGTAAAATATGGGAAAACAAAGAATTTTTATGTGCAGAATATTATAAAAAAATAACACTTGAAGATAAGTTAAATTTTTTGCAAACGTTGCCTCATATTGGAAAAATTACCGCAAATCATTTGGCGCGTAATTTAGGAGAAGATGTTGTTAAATATGATATTTGGATTCAGCGTTTGGGGTGTGTGTTTGCAAATCAACCGGATTTACAGCCAAAAATAAACAATGGAAATTTATGTGATGATGTAAAAACAGCGTGTGATAATATGTTTGCACATTTGATAACAAAAACAGGTTTACCACGTGGATATATTGATGTTGTTTTATGGAAATCTTTGCAACAAGGACTGATAAAATTATGAATGTAAAAATTGAACAATCATGGAAGGATGCATTAAGTGCAGAATTTGATAAAGAGTACTTTGTTAATCTAACAAATTTTGTGCGTGGTGAATATTTTTCTGGTAAAAAAATATATCCAGATGCAAAAAATATTTTTAACGCATTTAATTTATGTCCGTTGGATTCTGTTAAAGTTGTTATTATTGGTCAGGACCCTTATCATGAACCAAATCAGGCGCACGGACTATGTTTTTCTGTATTACCGCCAACGCCAAATCCACCAAGTTTGCAAAATATTTACAAAGAAATTGAATCAGATTTGCAACGTCCATCTGTTACAAATGGGGATTTGACGTATTGGGCAAAACAAGGTGTTTTGTTGTTAAATTCTACGCTAACTGTACAGGCTCATTTGGCTGCATCGCATAGTGGACATGGTTGGGAACAATTTACAGATGCAGTAATTCGTGTATTAAATACACGTGAAAATATTGTGTATATGTTATGGGGATCTTTTGCTCAGAAAAAGGCGGCAATTGTTAATTCTGCAAAAAATTTGATACTAAAAAGTGCACACCCATCACCGTTATCTGCGTATCGTGGTTTCTTTGGTAATCGTCATTTTAGTCAGGCAAATACATATCTGCAAAAATGTGGAAAAACACCAATTGATTGGTAAACTTTGTCCTTGATTTTTAGTGTATTGACCGTATAATAAAAAAGTTTTATTGCCCTAATAGTCTAGTGGTAAAACACGTCCTTGGTAAGGACGAGTCGCAAGTCCGATTCTTGCTTAGGGCACCAGAAATTTCCCGTCTAATTTATGTATGTTTTGGTGTTACTAATTTTGCTATTTCATCATAGTTGTTTGGGTAACACATTATACAAGGATTTTTTATACTCATGTTCGTATTAAAGCATTCTGGTGAAATGCTGTCGCATATTTTCTTGCTGCCGTATTCAAAAATCTTTAACCCCAGATAGTTTGCAATTGGAATTGTACCTGCAATATCCCATAAACACGTTTTCATACAAAGTGCCTTGGATTTTCCAATAAGTGTATAAAAGCACTGTGAAACAGCAGAAAAATAATTAAAGAAAGCAGTGTTTGATAGGGATAAATCATTGTTTATATTCCATATAAACTGATTTGCAAATGCAATTGGGGAATAAGATTGTGTTTGTGGTAATAACTCTGTTTTGATTTCTGAATCTGTAAATGGATTTTCAACATGATATGCTTGGTGGCCATCAAAATATAATAGTTCGTTCATTTTTGGCATATATATAATTCCGATTAACGGTTTTGTGTTTTTATAAACGCCAACTGTAATACCGTATAGTGCGTGTCCATTTGCATACTGAATTGTTCCGTCAACAGGGTCTATAACAAACTGATATTCAGACTGGTTGATTTTTTCAAAAATATCATCGCCATATTTTGATATTTTTTCTTCGTCTATAATAATATAGTTTAAATCTGAAAAGTTTTCTTGTAATGTTTTTTCAAACAAATCAGATACATGTAAATCCGCTTGGGTCACAACAGAGCATACAGAAGAGTCTTTGTTTAATAATGGTTTTATTGTTTTTTGTTGTTCCTTTAAGTATTCACCTGCAGATTTTGTAAATTCTAGTAATATATCAATCATTGTTAGTTCCTTTATAAATTCTGTGTATTATATAATATTTTAGTGTTTTTTTAGTATCTTTTTATTGCAAATCTATTATTTCTGATTTAATATTACACTATTGCAATATTTGTGCATGATGACGTGACTGACAACCACCGAGTGGCGATATTGTTCAAAAGTTATAAATCAGGGTGGCACCGCGCTGGAAAATATTACTTGCGCCCCTGAAGTTTAATAACAATATGGGTGCCGAAATTCCGATTATTTCTGTGCCCGCAAAAACAAAGGGACCGATATGTTAACTTTAAAATCAAAGTACAGAACACATACTTGTGGTGAATTGAATGCCGCAAATGTTGGAGAAACAGTTGTTTTGTCCGGATGGGTTCATCGCAAGCGTGACCATGGGGCATTATTGTTTGTTGATTTGCGCGATAATTATGGAATTACACAGGTTGTGTTTGATGGTGGTGATGAACAACTGGAAAAAGTTCGTCCAGAATCTGTTATAAAAATTACGGGTAAAGTTGTTGCACGTGATGCATCCGCTGTAAATGATAAAATTCCAACAGGTGCTATTGAAATTCAGGCAGAAAAATTTGAAGTGTTGACTAATTCAGAAATCTTGCCTTTCCAAGTTTTTGGTGAAGATGAGGTCGGTGAAGAGTTGCGTTATAAATATCGCTTTTTAGATTTACGTCGTGAAAAATTACATAATACAATCTTGATAAGAAACAAGATGATGAAATGGTTGCGTGATAGAATGTGGGATTTGGGATTTTCTGAATTTCAAACACCTATTTTAACTGCATCCAGCCCAGAAGGTGCACGTGACTTTATTGTGCCATCTCGTTTGCATCATGGTAAATTTTATGCACTGCCACAGGCACCACAGATGTTTAAACAATTGTTACAAGTTTCTGGGTTTGATAGATATTTCCAAATTGCACCTTGTTTTCGTGACGAAGATTTACGTGCAGATAGATTATTGGAATTCTATCAGTTAGATTTGGAAATGTCGTTTGTTGATTTGTCAGATATTCAGGCTGTGGGTGAGGCGGTTATGCCAGATTTGGTTCGTGCTTTTGCGCCAGATGCAAATGTTTATCCAGAAATCCCACACATTACATTTGATGATGCAATGTTAAAATATGGTTCTGATAAACCAGATTTGCGCAATCCAATTGTTATCAGTGATGTAACAGAAGTATTCCGTGGATCTGATTTCGGTATTTTTGCAAATGCCATTGAAAATGGCGCAGTTGTTCGTGCAATACCTGCACCAAACTCTGCAGATAAACCACGTTCTTGGTTTGATAAATTAGGTGAATATGCAACCAAAGAATTGGGGTTAGGCGGTTTGGCGTATGTTGTATTTGCAGAAGAAGCCAAAGGACCTGTTGCAAAAAAATTGGATGCAGATAGAATTGCGAAACTGCGTGAAATTGCGGGTGATAATGCGTCATTATTCTTTGTTTGTGATGCTGTTGAACCTGCGTCAAAAGCAGCTGGTAAATTACGCAATAAAATGGGCGCTGACTTAGGTTTGATAAATCCACGTGATTTCGCGTTCTGTTGGGTAGAATCTTTCCCATTCTTTGAACCAGATGAAGAACGTGGTGGCGAACCAAAGTTTACACACAATCCGTTCTCGTTCCCAATGGCAACATTAGAAGAATTGGATACAAAAAATCCATTTGATATCAAGGCTGCACAGTTTGATATGGTGTTAAATGGTATAGAAATTTGCAGCGGTGGATTGCGTAACTATAACCCAGATGTTATGAAAAAATGTTTTAATATCGCTGGTTATCCAATAGAAGCCGTTGAAAAGAACTTTAGTGGTTTATATACTGCTTTCCAATATGGTGCACCTCCGCACGGTGGTTGTGCATTTGGTATTGATAGATTGGTATCAGAAATTACTGGATTTGGTGATAGTGTACGTGAAGTTGTTGCGTTCCCTGCAAACCAACGTGGACAAGATTTGTTGTTGGGCAGTCCGAACGAGGTTACAGAACAACAATTGCGTGATGTTCATATCCAAGTAAGAAAGAAAAACTAAAAAATAAAAAGTCCCCCGAAAAGGGGGATCTTTTTATGAAATTATACCTGTTGTTTTTTTTAGATATGTAAATATAATTCGTGCCAGAAATAAAAGGTTTTATAATGCACGATTATATAAATAATTTAATAAAAAATTTGAATTTAACATCATATCAGGAAAATAAAATAAAAGCAGATTATGATAAGTATAATTTTGCGCGCTTGGAAAAACGTGGTGGATTGTTATATGCACCATATATTGTCCATGGGTTTTGGGGACGTGTTTCGTGTGTGTTATTTGGTGTGCGGGCAGATTTAATTGGGCAAGATAAAATGTTATTATCTGCGCAACGTAATATAAAATTTGGTGCAAATGGTTATCATTGTGTGAAAATTGGCAGATATACTTATTATGCGGATGCCACAGGTAAAGCAATATCTTATTCTGATTATGTTCGTGGAATAAGCATCTAGAATTTATTATGCGTTTTTACAAATGCGCGCATAAAACCTGTATCTAAATTTTGCATAATTTCAGACAAAGAATAGTTGCGTGTATTATCTGGCATTATGCTTAATTCCATTGTTACGGGTGTTGGTGCGGTTCCACGTAAAGTTAAATCTAGTTCAGCAGTCATTTGACCGTTTGTTATAGCTATTCCACCAATTCCGTTTGTGTGGCGCATTGATATTAGTAAGGGTTCGGTTGTTATAAAATTGCCGTTATTGTATTCCCCAACCAATTGTAATGTTTTTAATTTTGTTTCTCCTTCGCTTAGTGCGCTTGATAAAGCGTATTCTGCGTTCAGATTGGTTATATTTTCAGCGGATGCATAAAATTTATCAAATGACATACCAATTAAATAACCGTCTTTGAATGTTAAATCCATTTCGCCAGACATATTATAGTATATATCATGAGCAATTTTTCCAAAGGTCGTAAAATTCAATTCACCAGTTATGGTTGTGTCACGAATGTTTAATGGTAATTTATTTGATAAAAGGTTGCCGTTTATTAAAAACTGGTTTAATTGCGCAAAAATCTCATAATTAGTTTTGTTTTTATCTATGGTTACAAGAATGTTGCCGCGTGACGAGTCTGTGATAGAAAATGTTTGAGAATTGCGTTTCAAAGAATATGTAAAGTTTTTATATTCATTACCTTTATATGACAGTATATCTGCAGATAAAGATATGTTTACCGGAATTTCAAACAATGTTAGAACGGGGTCGTTTGTTAAAAATTCTAGTTCGCTAAAATTATTCATATATGATTTGTTTATTATTTTATCTAGATGTAAGATATCTGTATGTAATGTAATATTTTTTCCAGATGCAGATCCTGTAAATTCATGACCAGATAAAACAATTTTCAAATTAGATATTTTATTTTTGTCGTAATATCCAGATATAGTGTATTTATCATCATTTATAAAACGTAAATCTATGTTTGGTAGCCAGGCTTTGAAACTGTTTCCTGTGATGTAAAAATAATTGTCATAAATGGATAATTCCCATGTCTTGTTATGTGGTATAAAATTTAATGTATTATTTTGCCATACAAAATCACCAGGTGCTTTTTTTATAAAGTCTGGAATGAAAGGAATATCTAGGTTTAACCAGTTTAATGTTTTATCTTTTGCAAAATCATATTGTGGTTTTATGTCTTGTTTTGTTACCTGGTATGTGCCGCCGATATTTGCAAATTTGAATTTTATTGTGCCATGCGTTCCAAATTTATATGCCATATTCAAAATGTCTTGGTCTGTTGGCATATCTTTGTTTGATTCAATTGTTATATTAAATTTGTCTTTGTTAACGGAAATTGAACCATAAAAGTCGTTATATACAAATTTAGAACATTCCCAATTTTCAGGTGTGCCAGAAAATAAACACATTACATTTGTGTTGTCCATTGGTATTGTTATCATAATGTTTTTTGCGCCATTATTTGTTATTTCACCACCAGTGATAGATATGTCATCTGCAATAATGTTTTCAATTTGAAGTTTTTCAGGTGTCGCAATAACATTAATTTTTATGTGATTAAATACTCGTTTCCCAAAGGTTAGATTTCCATAAAAATCTAGGTTGAATTTTGTTTCTTTTGTTATTTTGTTTGGGGTTTGTAAAAATGAAAAATCAAGGGTTGTATCATTAGAAACAAGATTAATATCTTTTTTACCGTTTGGATAAATGGTTATATTGCCAGAAATATTGTCTGCATTTATGTTAGAAAATTTATAGCCTGTGCCACCATCCCATTCAAAATTAGTGCTTATTTTAATGGGGCGGTTTTCTTCAAGTTTATCAAAGCCAATCCATTTGCCAATGTTTTTTGTTTCTAGTTCCAGATGACCACGAATGCTGCCATCAGAATAAAATTGTCCAGTTACATCAAGTTTATTTGTCTTGTTTTTCACGTTAAAAGTATTGTCAATAAACTCAACATCGTATTTGTGTTTTTTTGAACGAACGGTTCCATGAAATTGCCCATCTGTAAAATCTGCACGAATAATATGAAATTGATTGTGCATAAAATCAATGTTGCTGTTATATATTTTTATATTATGGTTGAACATCGCTGGACTTAATTTATTAACATTGATGTTTGCGTCATATATCACAACTGCATCATTTAGTTTAGCGTTTTTGATGTTTAATAAACTGTGAAAGGGTATTGAAAATAAAACAGAGCCAATAGTGGCATCAGGAATAATAACATCGTGTGCAACAATTGTTGCGCCACCAGCCAGACTAAAGTGTATGTCGCCATTTAATTTCAAAGGAACATTTGTTTGTTCATAAACGGATTTTTCAACAATTGGTCTAAAACTATTAAGTGTGACCATAGAAGGCAATATGACAATTGCCAATAAAATGGTTGCAATAATACATATTATGGACCAAAAAATTCTGCGTTTATATCTGGGTTTTAATGCCATTCTCTC
>JAZOTB010000017.1:0-2821 GCA_045657405.1 Candidatus Enterousia sp. | reverse complement strand
GTGACGATTTACACCCCAAAAACATGCAGGGTTAGCATAATGAGAATAATGAACATTCAGTACCTTGACCGTATCTTGTGTAAAAGACGGGTCTGTATAATCTGTACTAATGGCATCTTTGATTTTGTTGTTAATATCCTTACACCCCGCCAGCGTCAACAGTACAAACCCCATAATCGGTAATTTATGCAGATATTGTTTCATTTTGATTTTCCTTTATCGTGTCTTGTAGTGGTCGCAGTATCTTGCGATTTTGCCAGCGAATAATTTTACAATTATTTTTTGTTGATATGCCTGCTGAGAGGTAGGGTTCAGGCTGACAGTATTGTCGCCAGTAAACTGAGTTCTAAATTTCTCGTCAACATACCTCTCTATAATTTTCCCGTCTATTGTTGGATAAATATGACATCCAAATTTACAATAGTGATACCCTAAAGAACATCGTGCATCACAGCCGTCACAGTAGTCGCCTTGGGGAAAATATGGTCGTGCCCATTGCGGTCTTATGTTTATCATCTTTTCCTGTGTAAATGACATTTTGATTCCTTTTATTTTGTTTTTATGCTCGGTGGTAAGTTCTACTCTGGCGGGGGAGTACGGTGGTAAGCCCCCCAAGATTTTAGAGCATAATTACGTATTCTCTGACCACCCCGGCCTGCGGCCACCCCTCCGATGGAGGGGAACTGTTATCGTGTCTTGTAATGGTCGCACAGACGGGTCAGCTCTTGTCCGAACTGCAGTATCCTAATTCGTGCTATTGTGGGTGACTTAAATTCGTGTACATACAGACCCGTTAATGGATATTGTACGCCAGCCTGAGACTTGAAATACAATACACGTTCCCCACAAATCGTTGGATAAATAGCATCGCAAACGATGACGGTTCCTATTTCGCAACGCTTATCACAACCACCACATTTGGTCGTTTTTTGCTTGGGCGTAATGTGCGGAAATACTATTTTCTGGCTTTTGAAATTCTCGCCAATGTTCAGACCTTTTTCCTGTGTAAATGACATTTTGTTTTTCCTTTATCGTGTCTTGTAATGGTCACAGAGTTTTGATATTTCATGAGCCTTGTTAATGGCCTCTGTTATATAGTATGACGCATGACGATCTGCTTTTGGACATGCCAACTTAATCTTAATTGTATTGCCAGTCCCATCAATATACTCTGTAATTCGTTTGCCGCCAATTGTTGGGTAATAACGCACCCACCCCGTTCCATCATTCATATCGAACACACTGCCCAATATACAACATTTATCGCACCCATGACACACATTGATATTTGTTCTGTTTTCCTGTGTAAATGACATTTTATTACCTTTTATACTTTAATTCTGTTGTGAACTTAGCACAAAAATACGTTTTTTCAAGTTTTATAACAACTTTTTGATTGCACTATATCGACTTTTATCACATCCAACCGATTCACTTTCAAAACATAAAATCGCACATACCCCTTACAATAAACCAATTAAAATCAACCTGCGGTTGTATATGTCGATATTATTTTGTATTTGTGTAAGAATATCTGTTATACATAATTTTTTACTTACGGAGAACAAACTGATGAATTATCACGAAGCCATTTGGAAATCAATAGAACATATCGCAAGTATGAATAACGCAACCTGTTCGGGGTTGGCAAAAAAATGTGGGCTGGACGCGACAGTATTTAACCCCAGCAAACGCCACTCTGCGTACGGTCAGCCACGATGGATAAGCTGCGCAACACTTGCCAAAGTATTGACCACAACAAATATCAGCCCCATACAATTTGCAGAAATTGTTCAGAGTTTTTTAGACGAAGCCTGATGCCCCATCCGTCGTGCGACAGAAAACACCGCCCAGATGGGCGGTTGGTTTTATCGTTGTTTTTTTGACACATAGTATTCTGGGAACATTATTTCGCCAACCGTTTTTCTGATAAATTCATCCTGACATTCACCCAGACGAATTTTATTTAAACATGCATGCATTGGATAATCGCTGTTAATATTGCATTTGGGGCAAATTTTACCAAAATGTGTCCCCAGACGCAATTCCGCCACAGCGTCATCACTAAAACGGGTCGGATACGCGTAAATCATTTTTGCAACAAAAGAAAAATCATAGGTATCCAAACATATCTTTTCGGGACGTGGAACATTATAAATACGCTTCATAATTTTTAATGCTTGCCCCATTGTAATCGGTTTACCCAAGACATGCCCAAACCCTCTTGTTTCTTCAAACAAGCGAACCTGAACAAGGTCGCTTAGAATATGTGCATCACGAATCTGCTGTTTTGTATCAGGGTTTATCTTGAATGTACGTTTTTCTGGAACTGTCTTTTCGGCCATTTTGTTTTTACCTCTATTGTGGATCCTAGCACAAAATTTCAGACTTTCCAGTTTTTTAACGGTTTTACTAACCTCACGGACAAAAACGGCTCAAAAATGCACTAAAAAATGTTTTACACACACGCTACACAGGGGGCCAAAACACACAGGATTTTTTGCAGATTTCCGCGACTTATACATTTTTGAAAAAAGTCTTGACTTCTGCGACTTTTTGATATATTATTCTGTTCGCTATTCGGGCATAGTTCAGTCGGTAGAACAACGGACTGTTAACCATAAGAGCAAGCCCGACAGCAAATTCGAGTTTTGCCCAGATTTCTGGGTTTTTTTGTTGCTTTTTTCAGTTCTGACGACTTAACACATTACGCTTAAAACCTGTTAAAACCTGTATGGATACCGTTTGAAAAACATACATTTTCATACCGCAAACCGATTTGAACCAAATTTTGCGTTCCACGATTTCAATACTGATTTCT
>JAZOTB010000016.1:0-4409 GCA_045657405.1 Candidatus Enterousia sp. | reverse complement strand
TACGTATGGTTCAAACTGCGTTGACACTTGTTTTCACCAACTGACGCCCCGAACCCTTTTGTCGGGTTCTCTTCCGTCGCCACAATCCAATAATTAAACCGGCATAAAGCCGGTTAAATTCTTGGTGCGGGCGAAGGGAATCGAACCCTCGTCTTCAGCTTGGGAAGCTGACGTGCTACCATTATACCACGCCCGCGGTGTTGTGTATTTTATATAATTCGTTTTTAAATGTCCAATGATAAATTTGCCCTTGTGCTGGAAGGTCCTTATTTGATATAATTTCTTGAAAAGAGAGATGTTGCATAGAATAATTTTGTTTTTATCGCTTGTTTTGTGTGTCTGTACGGTCGGTACAGATGTGTTTGCGGTGTCTGCGCCTTCGGCCGATGTTCAACAACTTTTAAGAAAATCCAGAAAAAGACAAAAAATTAAAGATGGTGATAATTCTCCTGCATTGTTTCAAAATGTTAAATATCTAAAGGGTTTATTGGAAAAATTTAATTGGGAAAATTCAAGTAATCCACAGCGTCGTGAACTGTATGCCAAGTTAGTTGATGCAGTAAATGACATAGATGCGTATGAACAATCCGAAGAAAAGCAAATTCAGGATAAAAGAGATGACTTGAATGCTGCACGTGAACGTGAACAATCTACTGCAAATAAACTGTTGGGTGCGGCTGCGATTGGTACGATGGGATTGGGTGGTATGGAACTGGCGTCTGCGTTAACAGAAAAACAAGTTATGGAAGATGCAGAGCAAGCAATGCGTGCATATTTGGCAACGTTTACATGCAGTTATGCAGATGGAAAATATTATAAGGGTGGCGAAAAAGATATTGAGTTGCCCGGTGGTAATGAATTAATGCCATTAATTTCTGAATATAAAGAATTGGCAGCAGATTTGAAAGCGCGCAAAGAAGCATTAGATATAGCCCCAGGTATAGAGTCTGAGGTAGTATTTGATGCTGCGAATTCTGGATTGTATGATGATGAATCATTGGGAAAAACAGATGGTGCGTTTACATCGCTATCACGTGCATTGACGGATGAAAACAGCGAAGATGCGGCAGAATGGGCTGCTGACAAAGAAGCAATTGATAAGAAGATTAAAACTTCTGCCGCGGTTGTTGCAACGGCTGCAGTGGCAAGTATTGCTGCTAATTTTGCAATTAATGGTGGAAATAAAAATGCAGTTGTATCCAAGGCGGATACAACATACAAAGAAGTTAAACAAATATTAGATGAAATAATAAGCAATTGTAATATCGCAATTGCAGAGGCTAATCAGGGCGTAGATTTGTTAACGCGTTATGAAGACCTAGAAACACTAGAGGGACATCCAATATGCAATTAAAGATAATAAAGGCATTTTTTAAGATGTGTTGTTTGTGTGCTGGATTGCAGGTGTTTGTGCCCTGCACTGCGTGGGCTGCTAATGATCCATGTCGTGATATTGGTGAGTCAGGCGAATGTGAATTGTTTAAGGATTCTGTTCAGGTTCAACCCAGAATTGCACAGCAATTAATACGACTGGCGTTAAATGATGAAAATATTGTCTTTGGCGAGTATACAAATAAAACTGCTGGCGATGATACATATACTGTAACAGACAGCCGTGGTGCAAAACATGTTTTCTGGTTTGACGATATGCAGGATTCTAAGTCTGGAAATGTAAATTCTTCAATTGCATATGCTGTGTGCATCTTAAATGGCGGCAGCATGTTATATAACGGCATAGGTCGTTGTGACGGAAAGTTGAATGAAAGTAAACTAAACCAAGATTTGGCACAATTTGCAATGAGGGCATCGTGTAAATGTCAAAATGGTTGTGCGTCTGGTGCAATAAAAGAACCACATTGTGAAATATCCAGCAGTTATATTACAAGCGAGCCAAAGGGCTTTGTATATAACGGTCATGAAATTATTGATCCAAAAGTATTCAGTAATATGCAAATTGTTAATAATTCAGATATAGAGATGTTTTTAGAAGATTATGTAATTCTGAAATTGGGGTTGGTGGGATTGGTTGTTGATTCTTTTAAATGCCTTAGCCGTCCTATGTATTATTCGGATGGCGGTATGGGGGCGGATGATTTGCTGCGTTGTACTGTAAAGTATAAAGATGGATTTTCAGACGATGTTAAAGCAAGTACAATAGATTTTATCTTTGATGATATGCTGGAACATAATAAAACAACGGCCGCAGCAGGACGTTCTGGGCTGGTATGCCATGCCCAAGGTGGCAGCGTAACAACCCAAGGTGTTTGTGCTGGGTTTACACAAGAAATGTGTGTTGTGTTATCTGATACATATGGTGTTAATACACAATGGGATGAAAATGCTGGCGGTTGCCTGATGTTGGACAGCCAAAAACAAGCAAAAATTGAAAAAGTACAACATTATGCAGGTGCAGGCACACTGTTTGTTTTAGGTGTGGTAACATTACCTGTAAGTGGTGGTGCATCTGTGGTTGGTGTTGTTGCTGCGATTGGTGGTGTGTTAACACTGGTTGCAGACGTTGGACACAGTGTTTCTGATCATAAAATAGATGCTGGTTTTGCCGCTGCTTTGATTGGCGCAAATAAATGTTTGATAAAGGACTGTGAAACACAATTAACAATAAACGAAAATATGGAAACTGTTTTTATTGAGAGGTGCGAAAAATGTGCAACAGAATCAATTCAAAATCTGATCGTTGCAATGTTGCAATACCCCAGCAAAATGGAAGACTCTGATGCAGAAGTTGCAATGTATTTGTTGGAACGTTTGTTCCCTGTAATAGAAGGTACAACGGCACCAATTTGCATAGATGCGGCTACACAGATGGTAGAAACCAGTAATTGGGAATCTATAAAAACTGTTAGTGAGGTTGCAATGTCTGTTGGTGTTCTTATGTCATTAGGTACACATGCTGGAAATGCAGGCAAAATAGTAACTGTTGCGGACAAAATAAAAAGTCTTCGTGGTGCAAAAAATATTGCAACTACAACGAGTGTTATTGGTCGTTCTGCAAGGTTGCAAAGAATCGCACAAAGAATTTCTTCTGTTTCTAAAAAGACTCTTGAGACAATAAAACATTTAAAAGAAGTGACAGCACCATTTTCTGGTAAAGCAGCACAGTTCGCAGACAAAATTATGACAGCAGACGATGTTTCTGATGGGCTTGAATCTGCAGGTGGATTGGTGGCGGCATGGAATTCTACGTGTTCTACACAATTCCCATGTGAAGAGACGATTACACATTTTATGCGAAATGATGTGTTTAATAATATGTGTGAAACATCAGGTATTAGGTCTGGTGAACCACAATATGAAATATCAACACAGGAAGATATGATATAAACTTTTGCTTGATTTGCGTAAAAATATAAGTATAATCATAAGGCAAATCCCAAAGATTGCCATTATTATAAAACCAGTTCGCAGTATGCGTGTGGTACATCAACCGGCGAGTTTTCGCTCTTGATGGCGGTTTTCTTTGTGGGTAAAACAGTTAATAAAATATATAAGGAGCAAAAATATGGCAACTGTTATTCGTTTGGCACGCTATGGTGCAAAAAAACGTCCATACTATCACATCGTTGTGACAGATTCTCGTAATGCGCGTAATTCTGGTAATGTTTTGGACACTGTTGGTAAATACGATCCAATGCAAGCAAAAGATAGCGATAAACGTGTTATCTTGAATGTTGATGAAGTAAAGGCTTGGTTGGCAAAAGGTGCACAACCATCAGACCGTGTTTACAAATTCTTGGCAAATGCTGGCTTGGTTGCAAAGAAAGCAATTCCTGTTCAGACAAAGAAACATTTGCAATCTGCAAAAACACAGATGAAAATCAAAGACAAGGCTGACAAATTGGCTAAAATCGCAGAAGAAAAAGCCGCTGCCGAAGCTGCTGCAAAGGCTGCCGCAGAAGCAGAAGCTGCTGCGCCAGCAGAAGAAGTTGCAGAAGCAACAGAAACAGTTGCAGAATAATTTTTACTGTTTTATTATATCTGCACAGACTGATTGGTTTGTGCAGATTTTTTAACTTTGAAATAAAAGGTAAAATTATGGCAAAGTGTCCGTATGATGATAAAGCTTGTGATTATCAAACAGAACGTATAAAAAAATGGGCAGACGCGGTTGAATATATGGCTGCGAACAAGGTGAATCATGTGTTCTATAGCAGCCCGACAATGTTTGATAACTGTGATAGCAAAGCAACTTGTCCCAGATATATCCTATGGTTGAACGAACAAAAACAACAAAAAAAGAGGTAAAATTATGGCAAAGTGTCCCTTTGATGGATTTAAATGCGGCAAACAGACAAAGCGTAAAAATGATTATAGACGCTGGGTGCAACATCTTGCAGTTACGGGCGATACTCGCGTGTTTTATACCCGTGGCGATATGTTCGAGGATTGCA